>NZ_JBEYTW010000053.1:0-60632 GCF_040643275.1 Spirillospora sp. NPDC047418 | reverse complement strand
ACCCATTCGCCAATCCCCGAGCGCTCTTTTAAAAGATTTGGGCCTTTTTACCCCGCTATTGACGCGGGGGGCGGCGGAGAACCCCCCCCCCGGGCCCCCCCGCGGCTTCAGCGGCCGGACCCGTAGGTGTACCTGCCCTTGTCGATGGTCGGGACCGTGACGGTGAGGGCCTCGGGCCATTCCACCGGAAGCCCCAGCAGCCTGTCGTCCCGGACGGTGCGCCCGTCCGGTGCCGTGTAGGTGCTCTCGACGGGTCCGGCGTTCTCGGTGTCGGGCCTCTGCTGTTCCTTCAGCGAGCAGACGGCCTTGGAGAGGTCCTGGCCGAGGGGCAGGACTTTCAGCAGCGACGTCAGGAGGCTCAGGGCCTTCGGGCAGTCGTCCACGGTGTAGGTCTGCGGGACGGGCGGCGGCGCCTCCTCCGCGAAGGTCTGTGGCGCGGGCGGCGGTGCCTGCGCGGCGGACGCGGGCACGGCCATCGCCGTGACGGCCGCGGCGACGAGCAGCGGCCCGAAGATCCGGCTTCTCACTGGGGTCAACCCTCTCGATCATGCATCGCCACGTCACTGGCTGTTCCCGCATGATCGACACCGCGAAGCGCGGCCGGCGGAAAGGTTGGCGAAGGCTTTGCGTCAGGTCCACCCGAGCCGTTCGCCGACCTCGTCGGGCGCGTACCCGCGATGCCCCCCGTCGCCGATCCACACCATGCCGTCGGCCTCCGCGACGACCCCGACGGCGTGCTCCTGCGGCAGCCGCGGCTGGACCGCCAGCCGCACCTGCGTCCCGGGCTCGAACCGGCGCAGTTCGTCGATGAGGTCCCCCACGGTGACCTCGCGCGTCGCCCCCCTGCGATGTCTTCCCATACCCCGCATGAAACCATCCCGCCCCCGCTGCTCAGACCGTCCAGCCCACCAAATTCGCCAGACGGCCCCACCCAATCGCCAAGGGGCCAAAACCGTCCGCCCTCAAGGGGGGCAAGGGGCGAAGCCCCACAAGAAACCGCAAGCGACAACAACCCGCACACGCGCAGGAAGGGAAACCGGCAAGGGGGCGTGGGGGGCGGAGCCCCCACATCGGGGGTCCGCGGGTCGCCCCCGGGTCAACATGACGAAGGAGTGGCGGGGAAGGAGCCCAGCTCCGACCACACCACTCCCAACTCCGAGTGGAGCTATGGGGATTCGAACCCCAGACCTCCTCCATGCCATGGAGGCGCGCTACCAACTGCGCCATAGCCCCGCCGCCGCGTGGACGTTCATCCCGCAGCGCCCCGCCAGTGTATAGGACGGCGGGGCGTGGTCTCGAATCGTTTGCGGGGTCAGGTGCCGGCGTCGGGGCGGTCGTCGCTGAGGACGGGTTCGGGCAGGGTGCCGGCGTTGTGCTCGGCGAGGCGCCAGCCGCCGTCGCGCATCTCGGTGATGACGGACCAGCAGCAGTTGGACAGGCCGCCGAGGCGTTCCCAGGTCTCTTCGGGGAGGCCGAGGAGGTGGGACATGCCGAGGCGGAGCGCGGCGCCGTGCGAGGCGACGACGAGCTGTCCGCTCGGCGGGAGGTCGTCGAGGGCGCGTTCGAGGGCGGCGCCGACGCGTTTGGCGACCTGGGCGCTGGTCTCGCCGCCGGGCGGCTGCCAGGCGGCGTGCTCGGCGGGGTAGCGTTCGCGGATCTCCCGGGAGGTGAGGCCCTCCCAGGCGCCGCCGTCGCGTTCGATGAGGTCCTTGTCGTAGCGGACGGGGAGCCCGGTGATCTCGGCGAGGGCCTGCGCGGTGTCGGCGGCGCGGCGGAGGGGCGAGGCGAGCAGGGCGGTGGGGCGGAGCCCGGCGAGGAGCCGGGCCGCGCGCAGTGCCTGCTGGACGCCCGTGTCGTCGAGCGGGATGTCGGTCTTGCCCTGGAATCGACGTTCGACGTTCCATCCGGTCTGGCCGTGCCGCCAGAGGACGAGCCGGCGACGGCCGGGTTCGCGGGTGGGCCGGGTGTCACTCACTCGCGCTCCCGACGGCGCGGGCGCGCTGGGCCTGGTGGGCGGTGGCGCTCTCCGGGAGGTCGAGGAGGGGGCAGTCCTTCCACAGGCGTTCGAGCGCGTAGTACATGCGGTCTTCCTCGTGCTGGATGTGCACGATGATGTCGACGTAGTCCAGCAGGACCCACCGGCCCTCACGCTCGCCTTCGCGCCGGACGGGCCTGGCGTCGGCGTCTTCGCGGAGGCGCTTCTCGACCTCGTCCACGATGGCGCGGACCTGCCGGTCGCTCGGTGCGGAGCAGAGCACGAACGCGTCGGTGATGACGAGCTGCTCGCTCACGTCGTAGGCAAGAATGTCGTCGGCCAGCTTGTCGCCCGCCGCCTCGGCGGCGATCCGGACGAGCTCTGCCGCCCTCGTGGATGCGGTCACGATGCGCTCGCGATCCTCCCTGTAGGGGTCGTCTCCGTTGACACCCTCTCACGGGCGGCGGACGGCGGTACCCCTGTGTCGCTGTACGACCGCAC
Organism: Spirillospora sp. NPDC047418; assembly: GCF_040643275.1. Classification (NCBI taxonomy): domain Bacteria; kingdom Bacillati; phylum Actinomycetota; class Actinomycetes; order Streptosporangiales; family Thermomonosporaceae; genus Spirillospora; species Spirillospora sp. NPDC047418. Next base: position 58,156 of record NZ_JBEYTW010000053.1, on the reverse strand, counting down.
GGCTCGTGCGGCCCTTCCCCCTCCAGGGTATGTGCCCCCGCCGACACACCTCCGCACCACCGGATGCGGGCGTCCCGGGGTGAACCTCAGTACAACCCGCGCTTGTTGATGTACTGCACGATGCCGTCGGGGACGAGGTACCAGATGGGTTCGCCGGAGTGGACGCGATCGCGGCATTCGGTGGAGGAGATCGACAGGGCGGGGACCTCCATGAGCGAGACGCGCCCGTTGGGGAGGCCGGGGTCTGCGAGGCGGTGGCCGGGCCGGGTGACGCCGATGAAGTGCGCGAGTTCGAACAGTTCGTCGGTGTCGTGCCAGGTGAGCATCTTCTCCAGCGCGTCGGCGCCGGTGATGAAGAACAGGTCGGTGCCCTCGCCCTGGAGTTTGCGCATGTCGCGGAGGGTGTCGACCGTGTAGGTGGGGCCCGGCCGGTCGATGTCGATGCGGCTGACGGAGAAGCGCGGGTTGGACGCGGTGGCGATGACGGCCATGAGGTAGCGGTCTTCGGCGGGGGTGACGTCGCCGCCCTCCTTGTGGGAGGAGATGCCGGTGGGGACGAAGACGACCTCGTCGAGGGAGAAGAAGTGCGCGACCTCGCTCGCGGCCACGAGGTGCCCGTGGTGGATGGGGTCGAAGGTGCCGCCCATGACCCCGAGCCGCCGCTTTTGCGTCATAGCGACGAGAATAATCGGCCGGGCCCGTGCCCGGAACCTCCGGGGGCCCCGGCTCAGCCGAGGCCGGGAAGGGGCGGGCGCCCGTCCTCCCAGGTCACGACGCGGACGGCCTTGCCGACCTCGACGCGCGGCACGGTGCCGTCCGGCAGGACGAACACCTCGGCGGTGAGGCCGAGCGTCTCGTGCAGCGCGTGCACGAGGTCGTCCTTCGGGTCGCCGGAGACGGCCTCGCAGGCGACGAGGAGCCGGGTGGACGGGGCGCGCCGGTCGACGACGAGCTGGTAGTGGGGCCGGACGAGCCCGGAGCCGAGCAGGACGCGTTCGACCTCGCTCGGGTACACGTTGACGCCGCGCACGACGAGCATGTCGTCGGCGCGGCCGAGGACCTTGCTCATCCGGACGAGGGTCCGCCCGCAGGGGCATTCGCCGCGGGTGAGGGAGGCGATGTCGCCGGTCCGGTAGCGCAGCAGCGGCAGCGCCTGCTTGGTCGGGGTGGTGAAGACGAGTTCGCCGGGGGCGCCGTCCTCCACGGGGTCGCCGGTGGACGGGTCGACGGCCTCGACGATGAAGTGGTCCTCGTTGACGTGGAGACCGTCCTGTTCGAGGCATTCCGTGGCGACGCCGGGACCGATGACCTCGGAGAGGCCGTAGATGTCCACCGCCTTGATGGGCAGCACGGCCTCGATGGCGGTGCGCAGTTCCTCCGACCAGGGCTCGGCGCCGAAGACGCCGGCCTTCAGCGCGGGCAGTTCGACGCCCGCCTCGGCGACGGCCTCGCCGAGGCGCAGCGCGTACGCGGGGGTGCAGGTGAGGATGTCGGCGCCGAGGTCGGCGAGCATCCGCACCTGCCGGTCGGTCATGCCGCCGGACATGGGCACGACGGTCGCGCCGAGCGCGACGGCGCCCTGGTGGATGCCGATGCCCCCGGTGAACAGCCCGTAGCCGTAGGCGTTGTGGACGACGCTGCCCGGCGACGCCCCGGCGCACGAGAGGGAGCGCGCGCACATGGCCGCCCACAGGTCGAGGTCGGCCCTGGTGTAGGCGACGAGGGTGGGGCGTCCGCGCGTCCCGCTGGAGCCGTGCACGGCGGCGACCTGGTCCTGCGGGACGGCGAGCAGCCCGAACGGGTAGGCGTCCCAGAGGTCCTGCTTGGTGGTGAACGGGAGGTTGCGGAGGTCGGCGAGGGTCACGTCGGAGCCGCCGCCGACGCCGGCCTCCTTCAGCCGCCTCCCCTGCACGCCGTCCGCGGCGAGGAGCCGGTCGACCAGGCCCCACAGCCGGTGCCGCTGCAGCGCGGCGCGCTCGTCCAGGGACATCGCCTCGGCTTTGGGGTCGAACATCACTCGCCTCCCGGGCGGACCGCAGTAGGCCAGGGTTCCCCGGCGTGGAACCCTGGGGCCATCTGGTTCGTCGGGAATACCATGCCAGACTTGACTTCTTCGCCGTCGAAGGAGAATTTCTGCGTTGTAGACCGGACGGACACGGCCGAAGGCACGGCTCGGATGCCCAGCCCGTCCCCGGGTCGGGCGGCAGCGGGAACGCAACGACCGGCGAACGCGGCGGCGTCCCACCGCCCGCCCGACTACAGGGCCTTTCGCCCTTCAGGAGGTCAGACATGACGGAGAACACACCGGACCGGGCGCGCACCCGGTTCCCGGGGATCAGCTCCCGGGCCTACGAGCACCCCGCGGACCGATCGGCGCTCGTGGCGCTGCGCTCGCTCTCCGGGTTCGACGTCGTCCTGCGCAAGCTGTCGGGGCTGGTCAACGAGCGGTCGCTGCGGCTGATGTTCCTCGGCGGGACGGTGCGCGCCGGCGAGGACCAGTTCCGCCACATCCACGACATGGTGCGCGACGCCTGCTACATCCTGGACATGCCGGAGGTCCCCGAGCTGTTCGTCCGGCAGGACCCGACGCCCAACGCGATGGCGCTCGGCTCCGACCACCCGTTCATCGTGCTGAACACCGGCCTCATCGACCTGCTGGACGACGAGGAGCTGCGGTTCGTCATCGGGCACGAGGTCGGGCACATCCTGTCCGGGCACGCCGTCTACCAGACGATGATGCAGATCCTGCTGCAGCTCGGGTCGCGGCTCGCCTGGCTGCCGCTCGGCAACGTCGGCATCGCGGCGATCATCATCGGGCTGCGCGAGTGGTTCCGGAAGGCGGAGCTGTCGTCCGACCGGGCGGGGCTGCTCGCCGGGCAGGACGTCGACGCCGCGAAGCGCGTCAACATGAAGCTCGCCGGCGGGGTCCGGCTCGGCGAGATGAGCGCCGAGGCGTTCCTGGAGCAGGCCCGCGAGTACGACGCGGCCGGCGACGTGCGCGACGGCATCCTCAAGTTCCTGAACCTGCTCGGCCAGTCGCACCCGTACGCGGTGATCCGGTTCGCGGAGATCGACCGGTGGGCGCGCAGCGGCGAGTACGAGCGGATCCTCGGCGGCGACTACCCGCGCCGCGACGACGACGGCAGCGCCTCCGTCCGGGACGAGGTCAAGGACGCGGCGCGCGCCTACCGGGACTCGTGGGAGCGGACGGCCGACCCGTTCGTGGGCAAGGTCCGCGACATGGCGGACGCGGCGGCGGGCGCGGCCGGCGGGCTGTTCGACCGGATCACCCGCCGCGACAACGGGCCGACCGGCCGCTAGCGGGGAGACCGGGGCCGCCGCGACACGGACGCGGCGGCCCTTCCCGTCCTTAGAAGGGGGCCGGGACGAGGAGCTCGACGTTGCGGTCGGCGACCTCGCCGCGGCGGTGCGAGTCGCGGTCCTGCCAGTCGTTGCCCGCCAGCTCCCGCGACAGCGACGCGAGCCCGACCGGGTCGGTGAGCCGGCCGCCGTAGGACGCCGGCCCGGCCGAGTCGAGGATCGTCGCGAAGACCGACAGTGTGCCGTCGCCGTTGTCGGCCAGCTCGACGATGCGGCTCTGCTGCGGGAAGTCGATGTGCGCGGCGGTGTTGACCTCCCAGAACCCTCCCCCGCCCTTGCGCGCGTGCGGAATGACCTGGTTCCGGTGCGTGTGGCCGTTCACCCACAGGATGACGTTCGGGTAGCGCAGCAGCAGCGCCTGCACCTCGTCGCCGAGGACGCGGTCGCCGCCGAGCGGGTTCTCCAGCGAGGCGATCGGGTGGTGGCTGAACAGCACGAACAGCCGGTCCTTCACCGCGTGCTCGACGACCGAGCCGTCCGCCGCGACGTAGCGGCGGCTGCCCGCCTTCAGCTGCGCCTCCAGCCAGGCGAACTGCTTCTTGTCGAGCGAGCCCTCGGAGTAGCCGTTCGGGTTGACGGTGTCGAGCACGAGGCCGCGCACCACGCCCTGGTCGAACCCGTAGTAGGCCGTCCCGTCGAGGAAGTTCGCGGTGGTGAAGCCGTGGCCGCGGAGGGACGCGGACGTCCGGAAGTGCTCGGCGACGACGTCCCTGCGCGACAGCATCCGCCGGTTCCAGTCGGGCGTGACGGGACGGAACAGCCCGCCCGCGCCGCCCTGCTCGCGGCTCAGCCGGACCAGCTCGGCCGCGTCCGCCTTCTGGATCATGCGGGCGAGGCGTTCGGCCTGGCCGTCGTCCGCCGGGGCGCCGATCTTGATGCCGCCGGTGGCGAGGCCGGAGACGAGCGGGTTGACCGGCAGGTTGCCCTGGATGAGCCCGTCGTGGTTGCCGAACGCGGCGAGCCACGGCATGTCGAGGCCGGTCGCCTGGAACGGCCGGCGTGCGGCGTCGATCAGGCCCTTGACGCGCGGGAACCCGTACTTGGTGATCGCGGCGTCGGCCTGCGCGCCGGGCGGCGGGCCCTCGGGGTGCCAGTAGGCGCGGTCGTAGGACGCCCAGTCCATGACGCCCTCGTACCGGTTCGGGTCGCCGGAGTCGGGGCGGACCCGGCCGCCGTCCAGCAGGTCGATGATCCAGCGGATCTCGTTGTACTGGACGTTGTCGGCGGCGTCGCCGGTGTTGATGGTGAACGCGAGCCCGAGCCCGGTCGCGGGCCCGCGCCCGACCCTGTTCACCGCCTGCACCATCGCCTCGGCGACCTGCGTGGTCAGGATCTCCTGCGGCCGGTACCCGCCCTCGGGGAACCCGCTCACCAGGTCCCGGATCCGGTCGATGAACTCGACACGGGCCGGGGACTGCGCGTCGATGATGTGCACGTCGGTGAGATGCCCGAACGCCAGGAGGCCCCGGCGGGTGGCGGCGCGGCGCGCGGCGGCGGTGCCGCCGAGGTCGCGGCGCAGCAGGTGCGGCTCCCCCGGCCCGGTGATCACCGGGCGGTACCCGCCCGCGCCCGCCGCGCCGAGCACGTACGTCCGGTCGAGGGTGGTGCCGGCGGCCGGCCCGGCGAGCGCGGGCGCGGCGGCGGCGGCCGGGCGCGCGGGGAACGCGGCCAGCCCGGTGGAGGCGATCCCCGCGCCGAGGGCTGCGCCCTTCAGGACACGGCGGCGGCTGTACTCACGAGTCACAATCGTGAATCAGACCACACCCGCAACGTGACATCAATGGCAAAAATGTCACAACTTGGACGGATGCCCCGATCAGCCGCGGGTGTGCCCCTCCCCCGTCACCACGTACTTCGTGGAGGTCAGCTCCGGCAGCCCCATCGGGCCGCGCGCGTGCAGCTTCTGCGTCGAGATGCCGATCTCCGCGCCGAACCCGAACTCCTCGCCGTCGGTGAAGCGCGTCGAGGCGTTCACCATCACCGCGGCCGAGTCGACCAGCGACACGAACCGCTTCGCGGCCGGCTGCGACGCCGTCACGATCGCCTCGGTGTGGCCCGACCCGTACGTGCGGATGTGCGCGACGGCGTCGTCCAGGGAGTCGACCACGCGGGCGGCGATGTCGAGCGACAGGTACTCGGCGTACCAGTCGTCCTCGGTCGCCTCCACGACGTCGCCGTCGTAGGAGCGGATCCGGTCGTCGCCGTGGACGGTGACCCCCGCGGTCCTGAGCGCCTCAAGCGCGCGCGGGACGAACGTGTCGGCGACATCGGCGTGCACAAGGAACGTCTCCGCGGCATTGCACACCGAGGGACGCTGCGTCTTGGCGTTCAGCAGGATGTCGACGGCCATGTCCACGTCGGCGGCGGCGTCCACGTAGACCGCGCAGTTCCCGACGCCCGTCTCGATCACGGGGACGGTCGACTCCTCCACCACCGAGTTGATCAGCGACGCGCCGCCGCGCGGGATCAGCACGTCCACCAGGCCGCGCGCCCGCATCAGGTGCTTCACCGACTCGCGGGACGTCCCCGGGACGAGCTGCACCGCGTCCGCCGGGACCTGCGTCTCGGCCAGCGCGCCCTGCATCACCTCGACCAGCACCGTGTTCGAGTCGTACGCGGACGACGAGCCGCGCAGCATCGCCACGTTCCCGCTCTTCAGGCACAGCGCGGCGGCGTCCACGGTCACGTTCGGGCGGCCCTCGTAGATGATCCCGACGACGCCGAGCGGCACCCGGACCTGCCGCAGCTCCAGCCCGTTCGGGAGCACGTTGCCGCGCATCGACTCCCCCACCGGGTCTGGCAGCGCGGCGACCTGCCGGACCGCCTCGGCGATCGCGGCGATCCGCTGCTCCGACAGGCTCAGCCGGTCGATCATGTACTCGGACGTGCCGTTGTCCCGGGCCCGCGCCACATCGGCCTCGTTGGCCTTCACGATCTCCGGCGCGGCGGCGACCAGCGCGTCCGCGATCCGGTGCAGCGCCGCGTCCTTCGCCGCCCGCGGCAGCGGAGCCAGCCCGGCCGCCGCCTCGCGCGCGCGCCGCGCCACCCGCAGGAACTCTTCGCGCTCGTCGTCGCTCATCACAACGCTCCCTCGTCAAGGACGACCAGATGGTCGCGGTGGATTATCTCGCGTTCGTACCCGGCGCCCAGCTCGCGGGCCAGCCAGCGCGTCGAGCGGCCCATCAGCTCCGGGATCTCGGACGCGTCGTAGTTCACCAGGCCGCGCGCCACCACGTGCCCGGACGTGTCGCACAGGTCGACCGGGTCGCCGGCGGCGAAATCGCCGTCCACCCCGGTCACCCCCGCCGGAAGCAGGGACTTGCGGCGCCGCGCGACCGCCTCGACGGCCCCCGCGTCCAGCATGACGCGGCCCTGGCCGGTGGTGGCGTAGGCGAGCCACAGGTTCCGCGTCGACATGCGGCGGCCCTCGGCCGGGTGGAACAGCGTGCCGACCCTGTCGCCCGCGAGGGCGTGCGCGGCGGACGCGGCGTTCGTCAGGACGACCGGGATTCCCGCGATGCGGGCCGCCTCCACCTTGGTCACCATGCCGCCCGTCCCGACGCGCCCGGACCGGCCGAGCTTCACGCCCTTGAGGTCGTCCGGCCCGCGGACGTCGTCGACGCGGCGGGCGCCGGGCTGGCGCGGATCACCGGTGTAGAGGGCGTCGACGTCCGACAGCAGGACGAGGGCGTCCGCGCGGATCAGGTGGGCGACGAGCGCCGCGAGCCGGTCGTTGTCGCCGAACCGGATCTCGTCGGTCGCGACGGTGTCGTTCTCGTTCACGATCGGCAGGATCCCCATCGCGAGGAGCTGCCCCAGGGTGCGCTGCGCGTTGCGGTGGTGCGAGCGGCGCATCATGTCGTCGGCGGTGAGCAGCACCTGCCCGACCGTCAGCCCGTACCGGGCGAAGGACGAGGTGTAGCGGGCGAACAGCAGGCCCTGCCCGACGCTCGCCGCCGCCTGCTGCGTCGCGAGATCCGGCGGCCGGCGGGTCAGCCCCAGCGGCGCGAGCCCGGCGGCGATCGCACCGGACGACACGAACACGATCTCGGTGCCGTCGGCGCGGCGCGCGGCGAGCACGTCCACCAGCGCGTCGATACGGTTCGCGTCGATCGTCCCGCGCGCCGTGGTCAGCGACGACGACCCCGCCTTGACCACGATCCGCCGCGCCTCGGCAACCTCAACCCGCTCACTCATGACCCTGCTCCCAGTGGGGGGACGCCCCCCACACCCCCCGGTTCGCTCCGCTCATTTTTAGCGGCCTTCCAGGCGGCGGTCGGTGCCGCGCGGGCCCATGGTCGCCTCGCCGGCCGGCACCTCCGGCTCCCAGTCGAAGACGACCGAGTCGTCGGCGGTGCCGATCAGGACCGTCGCGCCGGCGCTGGCGCCCGCCTCGGCGAGCGCGGTCTCCACGCCGAGCCGGGCGAGCCGGTCGGCGAGGTAGCCGACGGCCTCCTCGTTGGCGAAATCGGTCTGCCGCAGCCACCGGACGGGTTTCGTCCCGGTGATCAGGAAGGTGTTGTCGCCCATGGTCCTGACCTCGAAGTCGGTGTCCCCGCCGACCGGCTCCGGCCGGATCACGATGCGGGTCGGCTCCGCCGGCGGCAGCGACGCGCGGTACTCGCCCACCATCGCCGCCATGGCGAACGACAGCTCGCGCAGCCCCTCGTGCGTCGCCGCCGACACCTCGAACACCTTCAGCCCGCGCGCCTCGAACTCGGGCCGGACCATCTCGGCGAGGTCGCGGCCGTCGGGCACGTCCACCTTGTTCAGGACGACGATGCGCGGACGGTCCGACAGCGGCCGGTCGCCGAGCACCCGGTCGTAGGCCCGCAGCTCCCGCTCGATGACCTCGAAGTCGCTGACCGGGTCGCGGCCCGGCTCCATCGTCGCGCAGTCGAGGACGTGCGCGAGTGTGGACGAACGCTCGATGTGGCGCAGGAAGTCGAGACCGAGCCCGCGTCCCTCGCTGGCGCCCTCGATGAGGCCCGGGACGTCCGCGACCGTGAACGTCGTGTCGCCCGCGCTCACCACGCCGAGGTTCGGGATCAGCGTCGTGAACGGGTAGTCGGCGATCTTCGGCTTCGCGGCGGACAGCGCGGCGATCAGCGACGACTTGCCCGCGCTGGGGAAGCCGACGAGCGCCACGTCGGCGACGCTCTTGAGCTCCAGGACGACGTCCCGCTCCTCGCCCGGCTCGCCGAGCAGCGCGAACCCCGGCGCCTTGCGCTTCGCGGACGCCAGCGCCGCGTTCCCGAGACCGCCGTGCCCGCCCTTCGCGACCACGTACCGGGTGCCCTCGCCGACCAGGTCGGCCAGGACCTCGTCGCCCCCCTTCACGACCGTGCCGTCCGGGACGGACAGGATCACGTCGCCGCCGTCCGCGCCCGTCCGCATGCTGCCCTGCCCCGGCCTGCCGTTGCCCGCCTTGCGGTGCGGGCGCCGGTGGTAGTCCAGCAGGCTCGCGGCGTTCCCGTCGACGACGAGGACGACGTCGCCGCCGCGCCCGCCGTTCGCGCCGTCCGGGCCGCCGAGCGGCTTGAACTTCTCCCGGTGGATCGAGGCGCAGCCGTTGCCGCCGTTGCCCGCCGCGACGTGCAGCACCACCCGGTCGACGAACTGCGCGCCCGATCCCGCTCCAGCGGCCACGGTGACTCTCCTCAGTGAAAACGGCGAAGGGACGGACCGAAACCGGTCCGCCCCTTCGAGAAACGTCTAGTGCCCAGGCGGACTATTCCGCCGGCGGGACGATGCTCACCGCGTTGCGACCGCGGTAGCGGCGGAACTGCACCGCGCCCGCGACCAGCGCGAACAGCGTGTCGTCACCGCCGCGGCCGACGCCCGGCCCGGGGTGGAAGTGGGTGCCGCGCTGCCGGACGATGATCTCGCCGGCGTTGACGACCTGGCCGCCGAACCGCTTCACGCCGAGGCGCTGGGCGTTGGAGTCGCGACCGTTACGGCTGGACGATGCGCCCTTCTTGTGTGCCATGAGACCGCTCTCCCTTACTTCCCGGCCTTGATACCGGTGATCTTGACCTCGGTGTACGGCTGGCGGTGACCCATCCGCCGCTTGTACCCGGTCTTGTTCCGGTAGTGCATGATGTTGATCTTCGGGCCCTTGACCGCCCCGAGGATCTCGGCGGTCACCTGGTAGCGCGCCAGGTCGGCGGCCTTGCTGACGACGTCGTCGCCGTCCACGACGAGCACCGCCGGGAACGTCACGGTCGAACCGACCTCACCGGCCAGCTTGTCGACGGTCAGCACGTCGTCGACGGTGACCTTCTCCTGCCTGCCGCCTGCGCGGACAATCGCGTACACCGCGGAAACCCTTCGTCTGCGCGCGCTTCCGGGCTGAACCGGTCCCGCGCGTGGCTTACCAGCCCCCGGATGGGGGCCTACCCCCGGCACCGGGGCCGAGGGCGGCACACCAGGGCTGCCCCTGGCGCTCTCTGCTTGGCCTCACCGGATCGGCGAGGTGAGCACCGAACGACCCCCGGACGGGGCTCGCGGTGCGGGTTCGGGCGACGCGCCCACGACGCGCCGGAGTACAAGGGTACCGGATGCCCCGAGCGCAACGCGAACGCGTCCGGACGGGGCATCCGTCCCTCCTCAGTCGGCGGAGTCGCCGCTCTCGGCGGACTGCGCGGCGGTGGCGCGGCGGCGGGTCCGGCGCCGGGTGGCCGTGCCGCCCTCGCCGCCCCCCTCGTCCGCGGCGGGCACGCTGCCGTTCGACTCGGCGGCCACCGTGTCGGCGGGCGCCTCGTCGGCGGGCACCGTGTCGGCGGGCGCCCCGGCGTCGCCCAGGTCCGGGCCGGTGCCGTTGCCGTTGGCGGTGACCGCGACGGGCTCGGCGTCGTCCAGGGTGCCCGGGGAGGTGTCGACGGCCTCCACGGCGGCGTCGGCGGCCTCCTCGGCGGCCTGCGCCGGGGACTCCTCGATCTCCGGCGGCGGGCCCGCCGGGCGCTTGGCCGGGCCGGACTTCTTCGGCCGCGACCGCACCCGCGCCGGCGGCTCCTCCGCCGCGGGCGCCGGCGCCTCGGCGGCGGGCTCGGGCTCGGGCTCGGCGTCCTTCGGCTTGGTCCCGTGCTGGGCCAGCTTCTCCTCGACGGCCTTCTCGACCTCGCCCTTGCGCTTGCGGCGGCGGCCGTTCTCCTTGCCGGCCGCCTTGTCCGGCTTCGGCTCGACCGGCGTCAGGTGGACGTGGATGCCGCGGCCGTTGCAGGACTCGCAGGTCTCCGAGAACGCGTCCAGCAGGCCCTGGCCGACGCGCTTGCGGGTCATCTGGACCAGGCCCAGCGAGGTGACCTCGGCGACCTGGTGCTTGGTACGGTCCCGCGACAGGCACTCGACGAGGCGGCGCAGCACCAGGTCCCGGTTGCTCTCCAGCACCATGTCGATGAAGTCGATGACGATGATGCCGCCGACGTCGCGGAGCCGGAGCTGGCGGACGATCTCCTCGGCCGCCTCCAGGTTGTTGCGGGTGACGGTCTCCTCGAGGTTGCCGCCCTGCCCGGTGAACTTGCCGGTGTTGACGTCGATGACCGTCATCGCCTCGGTCTTGTCGATCACCAGGGAGCCGCCGGACGGCAGCCACACCTTGCGGTCGATGGCCTTGGCGATCTGCTCGTCGATGCGGAACGCCGACAGGGCGTCCTGGTCGCCCGTCCAGCGCTCGACGCGGTCGGCGAGATGCGGGGCCACGTACTCGACGTACTCGGAGATGGTGTCCCACGCCTCGGAACCGGAGACGACCAGCTTGGAGAAGTCCTCGTTGAAGATGTCGCGGACGACCCGGAGGGTCAGCTCGGGCTCCCCGTAGAGCAGGGACGGCGCCGACGCCGTCTTCACCTTCTTCTGGATGCTGTCCCACTGGGCCGCGAGGCGCGACACGTCGCGGGCCAGCTCCTCCTCGGTCGCCCCCTCGGCCGCCGTCCGGACGATCACGCCGGCGTTCTCCGGCATGACCTTCTTCAGGATCGACTTGAGCCGGCTGCGCTCCTTGTCGGGCAGCTTGCGGCTGATGCCGGTCATCGAGCCGTCCGGCACGTACACGAGGTAGCGGCCGGGCAGCGAGACCTGGCTGGTGAGGCGGGCGCCCTTGTGGCCGAGCGGGTCCTTGGTGACCTGGACGAGCACCGACTGGCCGGACTTCAGCGCCGACTCGATGCGGCGCGGCTGCCCCTCCAGGCCGGAGGCGTCCCAGTTGACCTCGCCCGCGTACAGGACGGCGTTGCGGCCCTTGCCGATGTCGACGAACGCCGCCTCCATCGACGGCAGGACGTTCTGCACCTTGCCCAGGTAGACGTTGCCCACGTAGGACTGGTGCGTGGCGCGGTTGACGTAGTGCTCGACGAGGACGTCGTCCTCCAGGACGGCGATCTGGGTGCGCTCGCCCTCCTGCCGCACCACCATGACGCGCTCGACGGCCTCGCGGCGCGCCAGGAACTCCGCCTCGGTGATCACCGGCGGGCGGCGGCGGCCCTGCTCTCGGCCCTCGCGGCGGCGCTGCTTCTTGGCCTCCAGCCGGGTCGAGCCCCGCACGGAGCGGACCTCGTCCTCGGCGGCGGCGCGCTCCTCGCGGGCCGTGCGGACGTGCACGACGGTGTTCGGCGGGTCGTCGGTGCCGTTCCCACCCTCGCCGTCGGTCCCGGAACGGCGCCGGCGGCGGCGCCGACGGCGGCTCGACCCGTTCTGGCCGTCGTCGTCCTCGTCGTCGGCGGCCTCCTGCTCGGCCTCCTCCGCCTTGGGCTCCCTGTCCTGCCTGGCGGGCTTGTCCTTCCGGCCGCCCTTGGCCGCCCTGCTGCTCTTGGGCTGCTCTTCCCCGGGCTCCTCGGCCTCGGCCTCGTCGGCCTGGGCCTCGTCCTCGGCGCCGTCCTTGCCCCGGCCGCGGCCACGGCCGCCACGACGGCGGCGGCGCCGCGACGGGCGGTCATCGGAGTCGTCCTCGTCGGACGGGCCGTGGTCCTGCTCGTCCTCGACGGTCTCGGGCTCGGGAGCGGGGGCGGGCTCGGGGGCGGGCTTCTCGCGGACGGCGGGCTCCGTCTTCGGCTGCGGCGGCTGGAAGACGACCATGGGCGGCTGGAACGTGACGCCCGGGACGCCGACACCGCTCGCCGGCTCGGTCTCCGACACCTGCTCGGGGGGCACCTCGGCGCCCGCGACCGGGACGGCGGGGATCTCCGGCACCGGCGGCACGGCCGGCGGCTCGGCAGCGGCGGCGCGGCGGCGGGTCCGGGTGCGGGGCGCCGGCGCCTCCTCCGCGGTCTCGGTCTCGGTCTCGGGGGAGGTCTCGGCACCGGTCATCGGCACGGGCGCGGGCGTCTCGGCGGCGGCCTTCGTGCTCCGCGCACGGGTCCGGGTCCTGCTCCGCTTCGGCGGCTCGGGCGCCTCCTCCGCGACGGGCTCCGCGGCCGAGCCTTCGGCGTCGGCCTCCTCTTCTCCGGAGGCGTCGTCGGCGGCCGGGGGCTGGGCCGGGGGCTCCTCCACCTCGGGCGGCGGCCCGGCGGGCCGGCTCGCCCGGCGCGGCCGCGTGGTCACCCCGGTGCCGTTCTCCGCCGCACCGTTCCCGGTGCTCGCGCCGTCGGTCGTCTCGTTCTCGGTGCCTTCGGCCGTGGCCGAATCGGCTTCGTTCTCAAGCATGCGGGCAATCTCCCGTCAGGCTCCCGGGCGCGTCCGCTCGCTCCGCCCGGGAGCGGATCGTGCGGTGCGCCGCACAGGAGCACCTCGTGTCATCGGCGTCGTCACCGCCGGACGGTGGTCCGGCCATGACGACGAAGTCGTCGGGGGTGCGCCAGCCGTACCCTGCGGAACCGGTTCCGTGCTCCCACGGCTTCGGTTCCCCGGTCAGGCGCTGACGGCATCCGCGCTCGCGGCGTCCCCGGGCCGCGGCCGTACAGGGCCGCGCGCCGTCCCGGCGTCATCGCCGGACGGCAGGCCGATCTCCCGGTCGGGACCCAGGGGATCCGCGAGGCCACCGGTGTCCGCGTCGAGGGGCCCCTGCGCCAGCCTGGTCACCAGCGGTGGTGACGGCGGCGCGAGGTCGGCGACCTGGCGCAGTCCGGTGAGGATGTCGTCGGGTCGTACGGCAGGTGTGGAATGCCGAACAACCATTCGAAGTATGGCACAAGGGGCATCCGCCGCCTCCGCGGCGCGCCGGTCCAGCTCACATGCGGACACGGCGGCGCGCACGTCGAAACGGCGCCGTCCCTTCTTCGTGAGGCGTTCCACCTCGATGTGCTCGGCGGCCATGAAGGCGGCCACGGCAGCGGCGGCGTCGTCGTCCGACACGCCGTCCAGCCGGATCCGCCATTCGGACGCCTCGAGCCGATCTGCGAACGCGCTCGGCTTCGCCGACGCGTCGCCGCTCCCCGCCCTTACCGGCACGACATCGACGATGTCGAGCCCGGGGGGCAGGGCCGCGTCGAGATCGGCCCGCACCCGCGCAGGGTCGCAGGTCTCGGTCAGCCCGATCTCAAGGTATTCGGCCTCACTGGCCACCCCTGTCGCCGCCGCACCCGCGTACGAGATCTTCGGGTGGGGGGTGAATCCGCCGCTGAACGCGACAGGGATCCCGGCGCGCCTGACGGCGCGTTCCACGGCCCGGGATATGTCGCGGTGGCTCGTGAACCGCAGCCTGCCCCGCTTGGCGTAGCGGACGCGCAGTCGCTGGATCACGGGGGCCGGCGCCGGACCCTCCGGCATGGGTGCCAGGGTTCTGGTCCTTCCTACTCGCGTCGAGTCGAAAAACTAGGTCTCCCTATAGAGTACGGGTCCCCGAGCCCCATTCGGCCAAGCACGGGTGCCCTAAGCCGCGAACGCCCGCAGGACAGGGCCTTCCCGCACCCACTTCCGGGCACCCGCCCCCCGCGCGGGTCGTCAGACGACGGAGAGGGGGAGGAGTTTTTTGCCGGTGGGGCCTATTTGGATCTCGGTGCCCATGGTGGGGCAGACGCCGCAGTCGTAGCAGGGGGTCCAGCGGCAGTCTTCGACCTCGGTCTCGTCGATGGCGTCCTGGTAGTCCTGCCAGAGCCATTCGCGGTCGAGGCCGGCGTCGAGGTGGTCCCACGGGAGGACTTCCACCTCGTCGCGTTCCCGGGTGGTGTACCAGGCCAGGTCGACCGGCTCGTCGGCCAGGGCCCGCTCGGCGCAGGACGTCCAGCGGTCGTAGGAGAAGTGCTCGCTCCAGCCGTCGAAGCGGCCGCCGTCCTCCCAGACGGCGCGGATGACCTTGCCGACGCGGCGGTCGCCGCGCGACAGCATGCCCTCGATGATGGACGGCTGGCCGTCGTGGTAGCGCAGGCCGATGGCGCGGCCGTACTCCTTGTCGCCGCGCAGGAGGTCCTTGAGGGCGTGCAGGCGGCGGTCGACGGTCTCGTGGTCGCACTGCGCGGCCCACTGGAAGGGCGTGTGCGGCTTGGGCACGAAACCGCCGATGGAGACCGTGCAGCGGATGTCCTTGCGGCCGGTGGCCTCGCGGCCGGCCTGGATGACGCGCTTGGCCATGCCGGCGATGGCGAGGACGTCCTCGTCCTCTTCGGTGGGCAGGCCGCACATGAAGTAGAGCTTGACCTGGCGCCAGCCGTTCTCGTAGGCGGTGGAGACGGTGCGGATCAGGTCGTCCTCACCGACCATCTTGTTGATCACCTTGCGCATCCGCTCGGAGCCGCCCTCGGGTGCGAAGGTGAGGCCGGAGCGGCGGCCGCCGCGGGAGAACTCGTTGGCGAGCGTGATGTTGAAGGCGTCCACGCGGGTGGACGGGAGGGAGAGCGAGGTGTTGGTGCCCTCGTAGCGGTCGGCGAGGCCCTTGGCGACGTCGCCGATCTCGCTGTGGTCGGCGCTGGAGAGGCTGAGCAGGCCGACCTCCTGGAAGCCGGACTCCTTCAGGCCCTGCTCGACCATGTTCCCGATCGTGGTGATCGACCGCTCGCGGACCGGGCGGGTGATCATCCCGGCCTGGCAGAACCGGCAGCCGCGGGTGCAGCCGCGGAAGATCTCCACGCTGAACCGCTCGTGCACGGTCTCGGCGAGGGGGACGAGCGGCTTCTTCGGGTAGGGCCACTGGTCGAGGTCCATGACGGTGTGCTTCTCGATCCGCCACGGGACGCCCGGACGGTTCGGCGCGACCCGCTGGATCCGGCCGTCCGGCAGGTAGGTGACGTCGTAGAAGCGGGGCACGTACACGCCGCCGGACGCCGCGAGCCGCAGGAGCAGCTCGTCCCGCCCGCCGGGGCCTCCCTCGGCCTTCCACTCGCGGATCACCTCGGTGATGGCGAGGACGATCTCCTCGCCGTCGCCCAGGACGGCGGCGTCGACGAAGTCGGCGATCGGCTCGGGGTTGAACGCGGCGTGCCCGCCCGCGATCACGATGGGGTGGTCATCGGTGCGCTCGGCGGCGTCCAGCGGGATGCCGGCGAGGTCGAGCGCCGTGAGCATGTTGGTGTAGCCGAGTTCGGTGGAGAACGACACGCCGAGCACGTCGAACGCGGCGACCGGGCGGTGCGCGTCCACGGTGAACTGCGGGATGCCGTGCTCGCGCATGACGGCCTCCAGGTCGGGCCAGACCGTGTAGGTCCGCTCCGCGAGGACGCCGTCGCGCTCGTTGAGGATCTCGTAGAGGATCTGGACGCCCTGGTTCGGCTGCCCGACCTCGTAGGCGTCCGGGTACATCAGCGCCCACCGGACGTCGGTCTCGTCCCAGTCCTTGAGCTGGGAGTTCAGCTCGCCGCCAACGTACTGAATCGGCTTCTGCACGCTCGGGAGCAGCGGCTCCAGGCGCGGGAAGAGCGACTCGACCGGCATGACGGAATCCTCCGTGCAGGGAACAAGGGACGAACGTCCAGCCTACCGCCGCGCCGGCACGCTAATCGAACGCTCGGCGGCGCACGTGCACCGCCTGCAGCAGGCCGAAGGCGATCATGTTGGCGAAGGTGGCGGAGCCGCCGTAGGAGATGAACGGCAGCGGCAGCCCGGTGATGGGCATGATCCCGATCGTCATGCCGATGTTCTCGAAGGCCTGGAACCCGAGCCAGCACACGACGCCGGTCGCGACGAGCGAGCCGAACAGGTCGGCGGCCTGGGTGGCGATCCGCAGCCCGCGCCACAGCACCACGCCGAGCAGCGCCACGATGACCACGGCGCCGACGAAGCCGAGCTCCTCCCCCGCCACCGTGAAGATGAAGTCGGTCTGCTGCTCGGGGACGAAGTGGCCGCCGGTCTGCTCGCCGTGGAACAGGCCCTTGCCGAACACCCCGCCGGACCCGACCGCGATGCGCGCCTGCTGGGCGTTGTAGCCGGCGCCGCGCGGATCGGCCTCCGGGTGCAGGAACGCGATGAACCGGTCGATCTGGTACTCCTTGAGCAGCCCGAAGAACCAGACGGCGGCGCACACGAGCACGCCGCCGCCGACCAGGCCGGCGAGCCAGCGCTTCTGCGCGCCGGAGATCGCCAGCATGCCGAGCACGACCGCGATGAACACCAGCGTGGTGCCGAGGTCGGGCTGCAGCATGATCAGCACGCCGGGCACCCCGGCCAGGACGAGCGCGAGCAGGACGTCGCGGCGGCCCGGCCCGATCTCCCCGTCCCGGGGCTCGCCGAGGATCATCGCGAGCAGCACCACGAGCCCGACCTTCGCGAACTCCGACGGCTGCACCTGGAACCCGCCGCCGATCACGATCCACGAGTGCGACCCGTTGATCGTCTCGCCGAGCGGCGTCAGCACCGCGAGCAGGCCCACGCACGCCAGCCCGTACAGGATGGGGACGTAGGCGCGCAGCAGCCGGTAGTCCAGGACGGTGACGACGCCGCCGAGCACGAACCCGATCAGCATGTTCAGCACATGCCGCTTGAGCATGCTCTCGGGGTCCTGGCCCTGCTCGGTGAGCAGGTGGAAGGTGGCCGAGCGCACCAGCAGCGCGCCCAGCACCGACAGTGCCAGCACGGCCACGAACAGCGGCCAGTCGAGCCGCCGCAGCCCGGCGACCCGGCTGCGCCACGTCCGCCGCGCGCCGTACCCCTCGACCGGCCCGACACCGGTTCCGGTGATCACGGCGAGGCTCCCTGCCCCGGCAGCTTCGGCAACTCGGACGGGAGCCTGCCGTCCTGGAGGATGGGCTTCTTGTCCTTCGTCCCGTACATGGCCTCCCAGATCTCGCGGACGGCCGGCGCGGCCGTCGAGGCGCCGAAACCGCCCTGCGAGACCATCGCGACGACCGCGAAGCGCGGGTCCTTCACCGGGCCGAACGAGGCGAACCAGGAGCTGTCCTGCTTGCCGTAGACCTCCGCGGTACCGGTCTTGCCGCCGACGTCGACGCGTTTGAAGTCGAACCCGGAGAACGCGCCTCCCGCGGTGCCCTCCTTGGTCACCTGGGCGAGGGCGTCCCGGATGTACTTCAGGACCTTCGGGTCGACCGGGAGCTTCTCCGGCTTCGGGGGTTCGATGCGGCGGGCGACCGTGCCGTCCGGCCGCAGGACCGCGACGCCGAGCTGCGGCGTCATGAGCTTGCCGCCGTTGGCGACCGCCGCGTAGGCGCGGACGAGCTGCAGGGGCGTCACCAGGACGTTGCCCTGCCCGACCGAGAAGTTGGCGGCGTCACCGGGGCGCCACACGTAGCCCTCGGTGCAGTTCTCCGTCGCGACCGCCTTCAGGTAGGCGGCCCGCGCGGGGTCGGTCTTGGCGACGTCGGGGTAGCCCTGCTTGGCGCCCTTGCAGTTGGCGGTCTTGGTGGCCTCCCAGTAGTTCTGCTTCCACTCCCGGTCGGGGATGCGGCCGGAGCTCTCGCTCGGCAGGTCGATGCCGGTCTTGGTGCCGAACCCGTACTGGCGGGCCATCTTGATCATCGGGTCGGACGGGTTCTTCTTCGGGTGCATCCCGCCGTCCGCCTTCCACTCCAGGTAGGCGAACCTGTAGAACACCGTGTCGCAGGACTTCACGAGGGCGGTGTGCAGCGTCATCGGCCCGTACGCCGCGCCCCCGGCGTTGGTGAACGCCCGGTTCCCGACGTTGTAGGAGCCGGGGCACGGATAGATGCCCTTCAGGCTGGCGCCGTCCTTCACCGCGGCGGCCACCGAGGAGATCTTGAAGGTGGAGCCGGGCGCGAACTGCCCCTGGGTGACGCGGGAGATCAGCGGCTCGCCGTTCTTCTTGCCGAGCAGCTGGTCGTACTTCTTCTGGGAGATGCCGCCGGTCCAGATGGACGGGTCGTAGGTCGGGTAGCTGGCCATCGCGACCATGCGGCCGGTGCGGACGTCCATCACGACCGCGGCGCCGGCGTCGGCGGGCTTGCCGCCCTTGCGGGCGTTGTCGATCGCGTGCTTGAGCGCCTTCTCCGCGGCGCCCTGCACGCCCGCGTCGATGCTGGTGACGAGGTGGTCGCCGGACGTCGGCGGCTTCTCCTGCGCGGTGCCGGTGACGCGGCCCTGGCTGTCGACCAGGACCCGGCGGAACCCGGGCTCGCCGCGCAGCGCGCGGTCGTACTGCGCCTCCAGGCCGGCGCGCCCGACGAGGTCGACGCCGCTGTACCCGGTGACCTGCAGGCCCTTGCGCTTGTCCAGTTCGTCCTGGGTGACGGGCTGCAGGTAGCCGAGGACCTGCGCGGCGGTCGCGCCGTCCGGCTCCGGGTAGTCGCGGACGGCCTGGATCTGCGCGGTGACGCCGGGGAAGTCCTCCTGCCGCTCCATGATCTGCAGGGCGCGCTTCGGGTCGACGTGGTCCTCAACGGGGATCGGCTGGTACGGGGAACCGGGCCAGCACGGCCGCTTGACGGTCGGGCCGCACAGCCGGATCCGCTTGGAGATGTCGTCGTAGGTCGTCCCGAGGACGCCCGCGAGCCGCTTCAGCACGGCCTCGCCGCCGTCCTCCTGCCGGCCCAGCGTGGTCCGGTCGACCGACACGACGAGCGCGCTGCGGTTCCGGACGAGGGGAACGCCCCGGTCGTCCAGGATCATGCCGCGGACGGCGGGGACGACGATGTCGCGGGTGCGGTTCTGGGCAGCGATCTCCTGGTAGTGCGCGCCCTCCAGGACCTGCAGCGTCCACATGCGCCCGACGAGGACGAGCAGCAGCGCGGCGACGAGGACGTAGAGGACGACGAGCCGGAAGTGGGTGCGCGGGTTCACAGGCTTCCGCTCCGCCCCGACATCGCGCGGTAGCGGGCGGCGGGCACCGCGAGCCGGTCGCCCCGTGATCGTTCGCCGCTCTCGTAGCGGCGGGTGGCGCGCAGCACCGCCCACACGACGAACGGGCTGGCGATGATGTCGTAGAGGACCTGCAGCGGGACCATCCGCGACACGGTCCCCCAGTCGGCGCGCGGGTCGCCGAGGATCATCCCGGTCGCCGCGTACAGCGCGGTCCCGGCCAGGGCGCCGGCGGCGACGGCGAAGAACGGCACGGCGGACTGGCGGTCCATCTCGGCGGCGGCGGCGCCGCACAGGAACCCGATGAGGCAGTAGACGAGCGCGTACCGGCCGAGGGTGTGGTCGGCGGGCGGGATGATGTCGGCGGCGAGCCCGGCCAGGAACCCGGTGACCATGCCGGTCATCGACCCGGCGACCAGCGCCAGCGCGACGACCGCCAGCAGGACCAGGTCGGGCTGCACGCCGCCGGGCAGCGGCAGCCGGTTGGCCACCGACACCTGCAGGATCAGCGTCACGACGATCACCACCGCGGCGACCGCGGTGCGGCCGGCCGGCGATGCCTCGGGCGGATTCAGCACGTCAGTCCCCCGCGCTCGGTTCTGTGGACGGGCTCGTGGAGCCGCTCGGCCGCGCGTCCGCGCTCTCGCGGGCCTTCGGGCTCTTGGTCGCCTTCGGGCTCTTGCTCGGGCTCGGCGTCGGCGCCGGTTTCGGCTTCGGCGGCAGCACCGCGTCCCGCGGGTCGGTCTTCGGCGGGGCGACCACGACGCCGACGACGTCGAGGCTGGTGAACCGCACGAACGGCCGGACGTAGGCGGTGCGGGTCAGCCCGCCGGTCGCCTTCTCGATCCGGGCGACCTCGCCGATCGGGACGCCGGGCACGTACGGGCGCTGCCCCTGCGAGCCGAGCGTCACGATCCGCTGCCCGACCTTGATCGGCGCGGCGGCGTCCAGCAGCTGGAAGCGCAGCGGCGTGTCGCCGCCCCCGCCGAGGCCGCGGCGCCCGCGGCCCTGCACGATCCCGATCTCCTTGGACGCCTCCAGCCGGGAGCCGATGGACGAGGTCTGGTCGGTGGCGAGCAGGACGGTCGAGGTCGCGGGCCCCACCCGGGTGACGCGGCCGACCAGCCCGGCCGCGCTGATCACCGTCATGTCGGCCTTGATGCCCGAGCGGCTGCCGACGTCGATCGTGACGGTGTCCTCGAAGCCCTGCCCCGCGGAGATCACCTGCGCGGCGTGGATCTTGTAGCCGCCCATCCCGGCGGTGCCGAGCAGCCGGTCCAGCTGCGCGGACTTGTCCTGGTCGAGCCGGGCGGAGCGCAGCTGCTCGCGCAGCTTCTGGTTCTGCCGGGCGAGCCGGTCGGCGCGGCGCCGCTCGCCGGGCGCGTCGGTGACCGCGTCGAAGGCGTTGCCGACCGGCCGGACCACCGAGGCCGACGCGCGCTCGACGGGGCCGAACACGCTCGCGCCGACGTCGCGCAGTCCGCGCAGCGGCGAGCTCGCGCCGCCGCGGTAGTCCACGGTGATCATCGTGAGCGCCACGACGAGCAGCCCGCCGAGCACCATGCGGGTGCGCCGGGTGTCCTTCACGCACCGACCTCCGGTTTCCTGAGTACGCCGGGAGCCCGGCGCCGACCAGCTGCTCCCCGAGGAGGGGCGGCACGCCGCGCCCCGGCGGACGACGTCCGGTCTAGTGCCGCGGCTCCGGCACGAGGACCTGACGCAGCGACTCGAAGTCCTCGACGCACTTGCCGGTGCCGAGCACCACCGAGTCGAGCGGGTTGTCCACCAGGTGGATGGGCATCCCGGTCTCCTCGCGGAGCCGTTCGTCGAGGTTCTTCAGCAGCGCGCCGCCGCCGGTGAGCGCGATCCCGCGGTCCATGATGTCGCCCGACAGCTCGGGCGGGCACTTGTCCAGCGTGGTCTTGACCGCGTCCACCACGGCGTTGACCGGTTCCTCGATCGCCCGCCGCACCTCCTCGGCGGAGATCACGACGGTCTTCGGCAGCCCGCTCACGAGGTCGCGGCCCCGGATCTCGGCGTGCGGTTCCTCCTCGCCGCCGGGATAGGCCGAACCGATGGCCATCTTGATCTCCTCGGCGGTCCGTTCCCCGAGCATCAGGGAGTATTCCTTCTTGGAGAAGGAGATGACCGCCTGGTCCAGCTCGTCGCCGCCGACGCGGACCGACTGGCTGGTGACGATGCCGCCGAGCGAGATGATGGCGACCTCGGTGGTGCCGCCCCCTATGTCGACCACCATGTTGCCGGTCGGCTCGTAGACGGGCAGCCCGGCGCCGATGGCGGCGGCCATCGGCTCCTCGATGATGTAGACGCGGCGGGCGCCGGCCTGGTAGCCGGCCTCCTTCACCGCGCGCTGCTCCACTCCGGTGATCCCGCTCGGCACGGCGACGACGATCCGCGGCTTGGCGAAGTGGCGGCGCTTGTGGACCTTCTGGATGAAGTAGCGGAGCATCCGCTCGGTGACGTCGAAGTCGGCGATGACGCCGTCCTTGAGCGGGCGGACGGCGACGATGTTGCCGGGCGTCCGCCCGATCATCCGTTTCGCCTCGATGCCGACCGCGACGATCTTGCCGGTGTTGGTATTGATCGCCACCACGGATGGTTCGTTCAGGACGATGCCACGCCCGCGCACGTACACCAGTGTGTTGGCGGTACCAAGATCGACGGCCATGTCACGGCCAAGAAACGACAGCTTGTTACCCATGAAGAAAGGGAGCCCTTCATGATTGACGGGCGTGTATAGCGGCGCGTCCATCGTAACGTGCGCCCCCGTCCGCGGGCAGTCACCCCGCAGCCGCGCGTCGCGGAAAAAACGCGTCCTGACCAGCTCGGTTTTCGCTAAAGAAGACGCGGGCCGGAAGTTCCGGCCCGCGCTCTGAGAGTCGCCCCCCCGGGCGGATCAGCCCAGTTCGGGGAAGAAGAGCTTGATCTCGCGCTCGGCCGAGTAGGTGGAATCGGAGCCGTGCACGATGTTCTCGCCGATCGCCAGCGCGAAGTCGCCGCGGATGGTGCCCGGGGTGGCGCTGACCGGGTCGGTGGCGCCGGCCAGGGAGCGGAACGCCTCGATGGCGCGGTGGCCCTCGACGACCATCGCGACGAGCGGGCCGCCGGTGATGAACTCGACCAGCTCGCCGAAGAACGGCTTGCTGGAGTGCTCCTCGTAGTGGGCCTCGGCGGTCTCGCGGGCGAGGGTGCGGAGTTCCAGCGCGACGAGCGTCAGGCCCTTGCGCTCGATCCGGGAGATGACCTCGCCGATGACGCCGCGGCGGACGCCGTCGGGCTTGACCAGGACAAGAGTGCGCTCGGACACGGGTGGTTCTCCTTGCGGAATTGCGGTTTCGGTAAGCGCGCGAATACTACCCGGACCGGGCGCCGGAAGTGGCATTCAGGCGCCGGACGCCGAGGACGGCCGTCGCGGCGGCGAGCAGCACGGCGACCATTCCGGCGACGATGAGCCAGTCGTGGTAGCCCGCCAGCAGGGCGTGGACCTGCTGCGCCTCGGTCACCGGACGCGCCCGCCGCAGCCGCGACGCCTGCAGCGACAGGACGGCGAGCTGCCCGGTCAGCACGGCGGGGAAGCACAGCGCCAGGCCGAACAGCGCGGCGCCGGGCTCGGCGCCGCGCAGCGAGGCGGCGAGGGCCAGCCCGGCGCCCGTGCCGAGCGGGACGAGCGGCGCGAGCAGCGTCCACGGGTCGCGGACGTCGGCGGCGAGGCCGAGCGGCAGTGCCGCGATCATGAGCAGGAGTCCGGCCGCGACCGCGCCGCGGGCGGGGGCGCGGGCGGCGGCGAGCGCGCCCGCCACGGCGGCGGCGGCCGGGACGGCGAAGGGCAGCAGCGGCGGGCCGGCGCCGCGCGCGTGGGCGGTGGCGGCGGCGAGCCCCGCCAGCGGGCCCGCGACCGGGTAGGTGAGCAGGCCGACGGCGACCATGACGAGGGCGCAGCCGTGCGGGCTGCCCGCGGGGGCGTCCCGTCCGCCGGTGACGGCGAGGCCGGCCAGGGCGGGCACCGCGAGGCCCGCGACGAGAAGCCGCGCGCCGGGCGACCACGCGCCGGCGGCGACGACGGCGAGAAAGGCGAAGCCCGCCGCCGGGACGAGCGGGAGCAGCAGCTGGCTCCGCTCGGCGCGCCGGGCCGCCGGGAGCACCCAGGGGACGCGGCCTCGCAACAGCGCGCGGGCGAGGGCCGCGCCGGCGGCGGCGACCGCGAGCCACGGGCAGGGCGCGAGCGCGGCGCGCCAGTCGGGGGCGTCCGGGCCGGCGGCCGGCGGCGGGACGGCCCGCAGCGCCAGCGGCATCGCCAGGACGAGCATGCCCGCGAGGACGCCCGCCCAGGCGGCGGCCAGGGCGCGGTCGCGGCATTCCCAGACGAGGACGAGGGACGCGGGCAGGACGATGCCGGCGCCCGCGCCCTGGACCGCCCGGACCGCCCCGGCGGCCGGCACCGAGTCGGCGAGCGGGACGGCGCCCAGCCCGGCCAGCAGCAGGGCCAGGCCCGCGGCGAGGACCGTCCAGGCGGGGAACCGGCGGGCCGCCGCGGCGCCCGGCGGCACGGCGAGCAGGAGGGCGGGCAGCGACAGGCCGGTGGCGCGCAGCAGCCCGGCGACGCCGGCGTCGCCGAGGCCGAGGGCGTCCGCGGCGGCGGGGACGACGTTGCCGGAGGCGTCCGGCACGGTCAGCACGGCGGCGGGCAGCGCGGTGCCGGTCAGCAGCAGCGCGCCGAGCGCCGCGCGCCGCCGCCCGGCCGCGTCCCCGGTGCCGGAGCGTTCGGCCGGCCCGGTGGCGGACGCCGCGTTCGCGGGCCCCGCGCTCGCGGGTCCTGGACTGGTGGACGCTGCGCTGGTGGACACGGCCTGCTCCTTCGGAGGGTCGTCATCCGCCGGACGCTATTTCCCAAAAACGAAGGATGTCCAAATTAAGGCGTTGATTGGAATTCTCGGCATTCGGCGGGATGATTGGCTGCCGTCCCGCCGAACTTAGCGCGGCTGCGCGGCCGCCGCCTTGCGTCCCAGCCAAATGGCCGTCCCCCAGAGCGCCCCGAAAAGGGCACCGAGGAAGAACATGACCGGCACCATGAACCCGGTCGCGATGATGAGCACCTGCAGCACGCTGCCGGCCGGGATCGCCCAGGGGCGGCGCAGCAGCCCGGCCATCACCAGGCAGGCGAGCGCCAGTGCCCCGCACACCCCGCCCGCGGTGGCGCCGTCGACGTCCAGCACCGCCACGGCGACCGGGATCGCCAGCGCGATCACGATGGCCTCGCAGGCCAGCACCGTGGCGAACAGCCGCCGCGCCGGGTTGTCGGCGGTCCGCGTGCCCGTCACCGGCCCTCCTCCACGCGCAGCAGGATGCGGGCGTCGCCCGCGGTGACCACCGAGCCGGTGATCAGTACGCCGGCCCCCCGGTACTCGCCGGTCTCCTCGGCGATGCCGATCGCCCGGTCGATGGCGTCGTCCAGCCGCTCGGCGATATGGACGCGCTCGGCGCCGAAGATGCCCTCGGCGAGATCGGCCAGCTCCTCCGGCGGCATCGAGCGCGGCGAGGAGTTGCGCGTCACCACCAGCTCAGTCAGCACGGGTTCGAGCTGGTCGAGAACGCCCGCGACGTCCTTGTCGGCGGCGATCGCGAGCACCCCGGCGAGCCGGGTGAAGCCGAACGACTCGGTGACCGTGGCGACGGTCGCCGCCATCCCGGCGGGGTTGTGCGAGGCGTCCAGCAGGACGGTCGGGCCCGTCCGCGCGACCTCCAGCCGGCCCGGCGAGGCGGACGTGGCGAAGCCGCCGCGCACCAGGGCCGGATCGAGCTGCCCCTCGTTGCCGCCGAGGTAGGACTCGCCGGCCGCGATCCGGGTCGCGGCCTCCAGGTTCACCTCTCCCCTGGTCGGCGCGCCGGAGGCGAACGCCTCCACTGCGGCCAGGGCCGTCGCGGCGTTGCCCGCCTGGTGCTCGCCGAACAGCGGCAGGAAGATCTCGTCGTAGACGCCGTGCAGGCCCTGCAGGCGCAGCTGCTGGCCGCCGAAGGCGACGTCCCGGTCGAGCACGCCGTACTCGATGCCCTCGCGCGCCGCCGTGGCGCCGATCTCCACGACCCGGCGCAGCAGCACCTCGGCCGCCTCGACCGGCTGCTGCGCCAGGACGGCGACCGCGCCGGTCTTGATGATCCCGGCCTTCTCGCCGGCGATCTCCTCCAGCGTGTCGCCGAGGTAGCGGGTGTGGTCCAGCCCGATGGGGGTGATCACGGCGACGACGCCGTCCGCGACGTTGGTCGCGTCCCAGGTGCCGCCCATGCCCGTCTCGACCACCGCGACGTCGACCGGGGCGTCGGCGAAGGCCGCGAACGCCATCGCCGTCAGGACCTCGAAGAACGACAGCCGCCCCGCGTGCTTGCCGTCGACCAGCTCGACATAGGGCAGGACGTCGTTGAACGTCTCGACGAACCGCTCCTCGCTGATCGGCTCCCCGTCGATCGCGATGCGCTCCCGCAGCGTGGTCAGCTCGGGGCTGGTGTAGAGGCCGGTGCGCAGCCCCCGCTCGCGCAGCAGCGCCTCGATGAGGCGGGCGGTGCTGGACTTGCCGTTCGTCCCGGCGATGTGGATCACCGGGTACGCGCGCTGCGGCTCGCCCAGGACGTCGACCAGGTCGCGGATCCGGTCGAGGGTGGGATCGATCTCCCACTCGACGCCGCGGCCCATGATCGCGCCGATGGTCGCCCGGTAATCGGCCGGCTCGGTTCGCTGACTCACGATCTCAGAGCCTACTCGGCGGCGCGCAGCGCTCCGTCCGGCCCCACACTGGAGGTATGGACGTGTTCTACCGGGAGTGGGAGCACCGCGCTCCGGGCGGGACCCGCGACGTCGGGCGGGCCCGCGCGCTCGCCGGAGCCCTCGGGGTCCTGGGCCCCGACGTGCCCGTTCTGACCGTCGTGGGGTCCAAGGGGAAGGGCACGGCGGCGACCTACGCGTCCGCCTTCCTCGCCGCCGCCGGACTTCGCGTGTGCACCGTCACGAGCCCCGGCCTGCGCACGGACCGCGACCGGATCAGGATCGACGGGCGCGCCGTGTCCGAAGAGGAGCTGGCCTCTCTGGCGGGCGCCCTCGACGACGCCGTCGGCACGCTCCCGCCGCCTTCGGACGGTTATCTGTCGCCGTCCGGCCTCTTCCTCCTCGCGGGCGTCCTGCACGCCCGGCGGACGGGCGCGGACGTGCTCGTCCTGGAGGCCGGGATGGGCGGACGGTCCGACGAGGTCGCCCTGTTCCCGCCGGACGTCGCCGCGATCACCCCGGTCTTCCTCGAACACGCCGGCGTGCTCGGCGACACCGAGGCGGAGATCGCCCGGGAGAAGCTCGGGGTGGCCGGGCCGGGGACGGTCGTGCTGTCGGCGCCGCAGTCGCCGCCGGTCACCGAGGCGCTCGGCGGCGCCGAGACCGTCGGGCCCGGCGGCGGCGGGCTGCCGGACGGCCTGCTCCCCGCCGGTCTCGGGCGGGCGGCCGCCGAACTCGGCGTCGCCGCCGCCCGCCGCGTGCCGGGCGCCGCCGACCCCCCGGCCGGGACGCTCCGGGAGGTGATGGCGTCGGTCGTCCTGCCCGGCCGGATGTCCCGGCACGACGTGCCCGGGTCCGCGACCCGGCTGCTCGTCGACGCCGCCATCGACCGCACCGGCGTCGCCGCCGCCCTCGCCGGCGCACGGGACGCCTGGGGGACGATCGACCACGCCGTCGTCTGCCTCCCCGACCACAAGGACGTGGACGGGGCCGTCGCCGAACTCGGCGCGCTGCCCGTGACGTTCGTCCGGCTGCCGCTGCCGCACCTGCGCTTCACCCGCCCGCTGCCGTCCGGCTGGGACGTCGTCGACGCGTCCGACATCACGCCCGAGTCGCTCGCGACGCTCGGGCACCGCGTGCTCGTCCTCGGCACCGGCTACTTCACCGGGCACGTCCTCGACGTGGTCGGCGCCGACACCGAGCGGCTGTTCGTCACTTCGGCCGCTCGACGTCCTTCCTGATCCGGCGCATGACGTCCGCCATCAGCGGGAACTGCGGGTTCACCGTCGGACGGTTGGACGCCACGATGCCGTAGGAGTCCTTGGTCGCCCACGCGCAGTACGTGTGGGTCTCGGCCAGGACGGCGAACGTGCCGCAGACCGCCTTCGCGCCCTTGCCGCCCGCCTCGGCGTCCTGGCCGGCGAGGAACGTGGTGGGCCGCACCTTCTGCAGGAAGTCCGCCGGGTCGCCGACCGGGCCCGTCCCGCCCATGAACAAGACGTTGAGCTTGCGCACCGGCTCCTGGCTGTAAACGGCGGCGCCGTGCTTGGCGACCGGCACGCCGCCCGCCTCGACCGCGCCCGCGATGAACGGGTACGCGGCGCTCGCCTGCGGCGACGTCAGGCGGTCCTTGTGCATGCCGCCCGCGACCGGGCCCGCGTCGATCACCTTCTTGGACGCGGGGAGGGCCGTCGTGCGGGCGTCCTTGGCGGCGCCGCCCGTCCGGAACGCCAGCGCCCCCGCCATGAGGGCGATCGCCGCGACCGCGGCGGCACCGGCGACCAGCACCAGCCTCGGGACGCGCCGCCTGCGCGCCGCGGGGGGTACGCCGGGGGCCACCGGCAGCGGCCCCGTGCCGACCCTGGGATACCCGCCCGTCCCGACCACCGGATGCCCGCCCGTGCCGACCACGGGGTGCCCGCCCGTGCCGACCCTGGGGTGCCCGCCGGTACCGACCACCGGGTGGGCCCCCGAGCCGACGACGGGATGCGCGCCCGAGCCGCCCACCATCGGGTGGCCGCCCGTGCCGCCGAGCGACGGGAGCGGGCCCGTCCCGTCGCCGGGGTCGAGCGACCACCACGGGCGCGCCCTGCCCCAGGGCGCCGACGAGCCCGCCGCCGGCGCGGTCCCGTCCTCGATGGCCTGCGCGGCGTCCAGGCCCTCGCCGGACGAGGGCCCCGGCGCGCCGGGCTGGGGTGATTCGGCCATTGCACTCCCGATGGTTCAAGTACCGCCATAAGGCCGTGGGCTCAACCGGATCGTAACGGCGCGGAGCCCGCCGCGCCGACCGTTCACGCGCTCGTGACCTGCCGGGGACGGGACGGCCCGCGTCAGCCCGCGGGCAGCGCGGCCAGCTGCGACTCCAGCCGGGCGATGCCGGCCTCCGCCTGGGCGAGCCGGTCGCGGTTCTTCGCCACGACCGCCTCGGGGGCCTTGGCCATGAACGCCTCGTTGCCGAGCTTGCGGCGCGCCTGGTCGACCTCCTTGCGCGCGGCGGCGAGGTCCTTCTCCAGCCGCTTGCGCTCGGCGGCGACGTCGATCGCGCCGGCGGTGTCGAGCCGCACCGCGACGCCCTCCACCGGCAGCGACGCGGTCGCGGAGAACCCGTCGCCGGGCGCGGTGAGGCGCAGCAGCGCGCGGACGCCCTCCTCGTGCGGCGCCAGCGGCGAGCCGCCCCACTCCAGCTCCGCCGCGACCTTCTGGCCCGGCTTGAGGCCCTGGTCGGCGCGGAACCTGCGGACCTCGGTGACGAGCCGCTGCAGCGACTCGACGAGGGCCTCGGCGTCCCGGTCGGCGCGGGCGGGCTCGGCGGCTGGCCACGCCGCGGTGAGGACCGTCTCGCCCCCGGTGAGGGACGTCCACAGCTCCTCGGTGACGAACGGGATCACCGGGTGCAGCAGCCGCAGCAGCTTGTCGAGGACCTCGCCCAGGACGCGCCGCGTCGCCTCGGCCCGCTCGTCCGCCAGCTGGACCTTCGCCAGCTCCACGTACCAGTCGCAGACCTCGTCCCACGCGAAGTGGTAGAGCGCCTCGCACGCCTTCGCGAAGTCGTAGTTCTCCAGCTGCTCGTCCACCTCGGCGATGACCGACTGGAGGCGCGACAGGATCCACGCGTCGACGGTGGTCACCTCGGCGGGCATGTCGCCGCGGACGTGCGCGCCGTTGATGAGCGCGAACCGGGTCGCGTTCCACAGCTTGTTGCAGAAGTTCCGCGAACCCTGCGCCCACTGCTCGGCCACCGGGACGTCGCCGCCCGGGTTCGCGCCGCGCAGCAGCGTGAAGCGGGTCGCGTCGGCGCCGTACGCGTCGACCCAGTCGAGCGGGTCGACGACGTTCCCGAACGACTTGGACATCTTCTTGCCGTGCTGGTCGCGGACCATCCCGTGCAGCGCGATGGTGTCGAACGGCTGGACGCCGTCCATCGCGTACAGGCCGAACATCATCATGCGGGCGACCCAGAAGAACAGGATGTCGTACCCGGTCACCAGCACGGACGTCGGGTAGAACCGCTCCAGCTCCGGCGTCTTGTCCGGCCAGCCGAGCGTGGAGAACGGCCACAGCGCCGAGGAGAACCAGGTGTCGAGGACGTCGGTGTCCTGCGTCCAGCCGGCGGGCGGCTCCTCGTCCGGCCCGGGGCAGACGACGCTCCCGTCCGGCCCGTACCAGACCGGGATGCGGTGCCCCCACCACAGCTGCCGGCTGATGCACCAGTCGTGCATGTTGTCGACCCACTCGAAGTAGCGGGACGCCATCTCCGGCGGGTGGATCGTGACGCGGCCGTCGCGGACGGCGTCGCCGGCGGCGCGGGCGAGCGACTCCACCTTCACGAACCACTGCAGCGACACGCGCGGCTCGACGACCGTGGAGCAGCGCTGGCAGTGCCCGACCGCGTGCTTGTAGGGGCGGACCTCCGCGACGATCCGGCCCTGCTCGCGCAGTGCCGCCACGACCGCCGGGCGGGCCTCGAACCGGTCGAGGCCCTCGAACGGGCCGGTCGCGGTGACGACGCCGCGCTCGTCCATGACGGACATCGACGGCAGGTCGTGGCGGCGGCCGATCTCGAAGTCGTTGGGGTCGTGCGCCGGGGTCACCTTGACCGCGCCCGTCCCGAACTCGGGGTCGACGTGCTCGTCGGCGACGACGGGGATGCGGCGGCCGGTCAGCGGAAGCTCGATCTCCCGGCCGACCATGTGCCGGTAGCGGTCGTCGTCCGGGTGGACGGCCACGGCGGTGTCGCCGAGCATCGTCTCGGCGCGGGTGGTCGCGACGACCAGCTCGTCCCCGCCGGAGCCGTACCGGATCGAGACCAGCTCGCCGTCGACCTCGTCGTGCTCGACCTCGATGTCGGACAGGGCCGTCAGGCAGCGCGGGCACCAGTTGATGATGCGCTCGGCGCGGTAGATGAGGCCGTCGTCGAACAGCCGCTTGAAGATCGTCCGGACGGCGCGGGCCCGGTCGTCGTCCATCGTGAACGCCTCGCGGGTCCAGTCGACGCCGTCGCCGAGGCGGCGCATCTGGCCGAGGATCCGGCCGCCGGACTCCGCCTTCCACTTCCAGACCCGCTCGACGAACGCCTCGCGGCCGAGGTCGTGCCGGGAGCGGCCCTCCTTGGCCAGCTCGCGCTCCACGACGTTCTGGGTGGCGATGCCGGCGTGGTCCATGCCCGGGACCCACACCGCCTCGTGGCCCTGCATGCGGCGCCGCCGGACGAGGGCGTCCTGGATGGAGTGGTCGAGGGCGTGCCCCATGTGCAGCGAACCGGTGACGTTCGGCGGCGGGATCACGATCGAGTACGCGGGCCGCTCCGGCGCGCGCAGCGGGTCGGCGGTGAACAGCCCCGCCGATACCCAGCGCTCGTAGAGCCGGCCCTCGACGTCGGCCGGTCGGTACTGGGTGGGCAGGTCGACGTCGGCGGCCCCCTGGCCGCGCTCAGTGCTGGGCTGTGTCACGGCTGACGATTCTACGGGGACGCCGGGGGTGGGCGGCCCCGGGGACGCCGGCACGTGCGCGAGAATCTGCACCGGCGAGCACCCCGCCGAGCCGCCTCGCCGTTCCCCCACGCGAAAAGGAAGCACGTTGAGCGGTTGGAACCCCCCTCCCCCACCCGGTGGCGGCCCGTACCCGCCCAGCAGCCCGTACCCGCCCGGCGGCGCGTTCCCGCCCGGAGGCGCGTTCCCGCCCGCCGGACCGGGTGGACCAGGAGGACCGGCGGGCGCTCCGTTCCCTCCGGGCGCGGCCTATGGGGCGCCGCGGCGACGGGGCGGTGGCGGCAAGGTCTTCGGTTGCCTGGCCGTGGGCTTCGTCGTGTTCGTCCTGCTCTGCGCGGGCGGGTACGGCATCTACCTGCAGCAGACGTCCCACACGCTGACCGCGCCGTCGTCGGCCGGCGGGATGAGCCGCGACACCGGCACCGAGGCCAAGGTCGACGACGCCGTCGACCGGCTGGGCCGGGTCCTCACCCAGGCGAGCGACTACAAGGTCCACCGGACCGTCAGCGCGGTGTACGGCCTCGGCAAGGAGAAGTACCTGTTCGTCGGGGGCACCGGCGACCACCGCCTGAAGTACCCGGAGCAGGACTTCAACAGCGCCGTCATGGGCGCGTTCACCGGCATCGAGAACACCGTCTACTCCCCCAGCACCGTCAAGATGCCGGACGCGGGCGGCGACGGGGTCGGCCTGTCCACGACCCTCCGGGTCTCGATCATCACCTCGGCGGGGACGCGGAACACCACCGGCTACCTGGCGTCCTGGTCCACCCGGACCACCATGGGCATCGTCACGCAGATCGGCGAGCCGTCCGAGAGCATCGACCTCCCGAGCGTCATGCGCCGCATCCGCGCGGACGTGGAGGACTGAGAATTCCGGCTGAGAGCGTTTTCCCGCCGCGGTCGGGACACAGGTCACCTGACACCGGGTCGCCTCGCCCGAAAAGGTAGTGGTCCGGAAGGTCCGCGACACCGGGGCGGAGAGAGAGGGACGGGATGCGAGCGGTACTGGCACGCGCTGCCGTGCTGGCCGGCGCGTTCGCCGCGGGGGCCGTGGCGGCACGTGCCGCGACCATCCCCCACCTCCGCCGGCTCACCGCCGACCTGCAGCGGTCCCGGGAGCGGATCCTCGCCAGCCGGGAGGAGGAGCGGCGGCGGCTGCGGCACGACCTGCACGACGGGCTCGGGCCGACCCTCGCCAGCCTCGCCATGTCGCTGGACGCCGCCCGTATCACGCTCGCCTGCGAGCCGGAGCGCACCGACCCGCTGCTCGCCGACGTCCGCAACCGGCTGGCCACCGCCGTCGGCGAGATCCGGGACCTGGCGCACGGGCTGCGCCCGCCCGCCCTGGACGACCTCGGCCTCGTCGGCGCCATCGAGTCGTTCGCGGACGGCTGCCGCGAGCGGGTCGACGTCCGGTTCGACGGCGAGCCCTCGGGGCTGCCCGCGGCGGTGGAGGTGGCGGCGTACCGGATCGCGCAGGAGGCGCTGACGAACGTCCGGCTGCACGCCCCGGGGAGCTGCGCGTCCGTCCGGCTGAAGCGGGACACCGAACTGCACCTGGTGGTCAGCGACAGCGGCCCGGGCCTGCCGGACGCCGCCCGGGGCGGTCGCCCCGGGACGCGCCGCGGCCTCGCCGCCATGAAGGAGTGGGCGGCCGAGATCGGCGGCAGCTGCGTGATCACGTCCCGGAACGGCGGCGGGACCCTCGTCGCGGTCCGGCTGCCGCTCGGTACCGCGCAGCCCGCGGCCGGGTACGATCGTCCCTCGGTCGGAAGAAGGCGGGCGTAGATGTCGGAGACCATCCGGGTCCTCATCACCGACGATCACCCGGTGTTCCGGCAGGGCCTGAAGGGGCTGCTGCACGCGCTGGGCGTCGAGGTCGTCGGCGAGGCCGAGAACGGGCCGGAGGCGGTGCGGCTGGCCGCCGAGCTGCAGCCGGACGTCGTCGTCATGGACCTGCACATGCCGGGCGGCAACGGCATCGAGGCGACGCGCACCATCACCCGGACGAGCCCGCGCATCGGCGTCCTCGTCCTGACGATGTTCCGCGACGACGACTCGGTCTTCGCGGCGATGCGCGCGGGCGCCCGCGGCTACCTGCTGAAGGAGTCCGGCGCCGAGGAGATCGCCCGCGCCGTCCGCGCGGTCGCGGCCGGCGAGGCCATCTACGGCCCGGAGATCGCGCGCCGCGTGCTCACCTACTTCACCGACATGCCCGACCCGAGGCAGGCCGCGTTCCCCGAGCTGACCGAGCGGGAGCGGGAGGTCCTCGAACTGATCGCGCAGGGCCGCAGCAACGCCGAGATCGCCGGGACGCTCTTCCTCAGCCAGAAGACGGTCCGCAACCACGTCTCGAACATCTTCATGAAGCTGCACGTCGCCGACCGCGCCCAGGCCATCGTCCTGGCCCGCGAAGCCGGCCTCGGCGAGTCCACGCCGCGTTGATCGCAGCCCAGGCCCACTACGCTCGCCTGGCGGCTCGCTCCGTGACCTGGCCTGGTGCGAGCGCGAATCGCTTCGCGATCTTCCCGGTGAGGCTCGCCTCCGGCTTCGCCTCACCGGTCAGGTAGCGCGCTCGCGTACGTGGCCGGGGCCGCTGAAAGCCGACGAGAAAGCCCCGGCCGCGATGGCCGGGGCTTCTCGTGCTACGCGCTCTTCTCGCGGGGTTCGCGCTTGGGGCGGTCGCGCGGGACGAGGGTCGGGTTGACGTGCTCCAGGACGGCCTCGCGGGTGATGACGACGCGGGCGACGTCCTGGCGGCTCGGGACCTCGTACATCACCGAGAGGAGGACCTCCTCCATGATGGCGCGCAGGCCGCGGGCGCCGGTGCCGCGCAGGATGGCCTGGTCGGCGATCGCCTCCAGGGCGTCGTCGGTGAACTCCAGGTCGACCCCGTCGAGTTCGAAGAGGCGGTGGTACTGGCGCACCAGCGCGTTCTTCGGCTCGGTGAGGATGTTGATCAGGGCCTCGCGGTCGAGGTTGTGCACGGAGGTGATCACCGGGAGCCGGCCGATGAACTCGGGGATCATCCCGAACTTCAGCAGGTCCTCGGGCATCACGTCGCCGAGCACGGCCGACGACTCCTCGAAGTCGGACTTGGAGCGGATCTGCGCGCCGAAGCCCATGCCCTGCTTGCCGACCCGGGACTCGACGATCTTCTCCAGCCCGGCGAACGCGCCGCCGCAGATGAACAGCACGTTCGTGGTGTCGATCTGGATGAACTCCTGGTGCGGGTGCTTGCGGCCGCCCTGCGGCGGGACGCTCGCGGTGGTGCCCTCCAGGATCTTCAGCAGGGCCTGCTGGACGCCCTCGCCCGAGACGTCCCGGGTGATCGAGGGGTTCTCGCTCTTGCGGGCGACCTTGTCGACCTCGTCGATGTAGATGATCCCGGTCTCGGCCTTCTTGACGTCGTAGTCGGCCGCCTGGATCAGTTTGAGGAGGATGTTCTCGACGTCCTCCCCGACGTATCCGGCCTCCGTCAGCGCCGTGGCGTCCGCGATGGCGAACGGGACGTTGAGGAGTTTGGCGAGCGTCTGCGCGAGCAGCGTCTTACCGGATCCGGTGGGGCCGAGCAGCAGTATGTTCGACTTGCCGATCTCGACCGGGTCGTCCCGGCCGCTGTCGCCCGACTGGATCCGCTTGTAGTGGTTGTAGACGGCGACGGACAGTGCCTTCTTCGCCGTGTCCTGCCCGATGACGTAGGAGTCGAGGAACTCGTAGATCTCCCGCGGCTTGGGCAGGTTGTCCCACTTGAGGTCGGAGGTCTCGGAGAGCTCCTCCTCGATGATCTCGTTGCAGAGATCGATGCACTCGTCGCAGATGTACACGCCCGGACCCGCGATGAGCTTCTTGACCTGCTTCTGGCTCTTCCCGCAGAACGAGCACTTGAGCAGATCACCACCGTCGCCGATGCGTGCCACCCAACTGTCTCCTTTTCGTGGGGCCGCCCGCCCTGGAGGATGCGGCGCAGCTCGGTTGCGTCCCGAAGGCTCTCGACGTTGGACTCGACGTTACCGCCTCCAACGGACTTGGAAAGCCCCTCACCCGGAAGTGTGGCGCCCGGGCTCGGGGACCTCCCGCGTCCTTGTGCCGTCTCAGGACGACACTACCTCGGCTTTCCGCTTCCTGCTGGCGAAGACGTCGTCGATGAGACCGTACGTCTTCGCCTCGTCGGCGGTGAGGATCTTGTCGCGCTCGATGTCGCGGCGCACCTCTTCGATGCTCCGGCCGCTGTGCTCGGCCAGGATGCTCTCCAGCAGCTCGCGGATCCGCATGATCTCGCGCGCCTGGATCTCGATGTCGCTGGACTGCCCGTAGGTGCCCTCGGTCGCGGGCTGGTGGATCAGTATCCGCGAGTTGGGCAGGGCGGCCCGCTTGCCCGGCGTCCCGGCCGCGAGCAGCACGGCGGCGGCCGAGGCGGCCTGGCCGATGCAGACGGTCTGGATGTCGGGCTTGACGAACTGCATCGTGTCGTAGATCGCCGTCATGGCGGTGAACGACCCGCCCGGCGAGTTGATGTAGATGCTGATGTCGCGGTCCGGGTCGATCGACTCCAGCGTGATCAGCTGGGCCATCACGTCGTTGGCGGACGCGTCGTCGATCTGCACGCCGAGGAAGATGATGCGCTCCTCGAACAGCTTGTTGTACGGGTTCATCTCCTTGACCCCGTACGTGGTCCGCTCGACGAACGACGGAATGATGTAGCGGTTGTCGACCGGCATCGGGCCGGCGCCCGGCCGGACGATATCGGTGAAACCGGGACGGATCAGGTCGCTCATGTGTGCCTCCGATTAAGTGTTCGGGTCGTCAGGAGACCGTGCCCTCGGAGGGCACCTGGGTGGCACTGAGCACCACGTGGTCCACCAACCCGTAGTCCTTGGCCTCGTCAGCGGTGAACCAGCGGTCGCGGTCGGAGTCGCGCTCGATCTGCTCGAGCGACTGGCCCGTGTGCTCGGCGATCTTCTCGGCGAGCGTCTTTTTCACGTAGAGCATCTGCTCGGCCTGGATCTTGATGTCGGAGGCCGTGCCGCCGATGCCGCCCGACGGCTGGTGCATCATGATGCGGGCGTGCGGCAGGGCGTAGCGCTTGCCCGTGGTCCCGGCGCAGAGCAGGAACTGGCCCATCGACGCGGCCAGGCCCATGCCCACCGTGACGATGTCGTTCGGGACGTACTTCATGATGTCGTAGATCGCCATGCCGGCGGTGACGGAGCCACCTGGCGAGTTGATGTAGAGCGTGATGTCGCGCCGGCCGTCCTCGGCCGACAGCAGCAGGAGCTCGGCGCAGATGCGGTTGGCGATGTCGTCGTCGACCTGCTGGCCGAGGAAGACGATCCGCTCGCGCAGCAGCCGCTGGAACAGCTGGTCGCCCAGCGGCGACAGGGGCGCCTCGGCGACCCGCGCCTGGATCCGCGACGACTCGTCGAAAGTCGGAGGCATGCTCACCGGGTGTTCCTCCGGTCCTTTTAATCGGTTCGGATGATTGGACATTAACGCGCCACCGGACCCGCTTAAGCCCGGAGGGCCGCCTTTTCGCCAGGGGCGTACCCGCGCGGCGCGGGACTCCGCCCGCGTACCGGACGATCTTCACCAACGGGACACGCGCGGGGTCGTCCCCCTCATCCCCCGCCTCGCCCCCCTCATACGCGCGCCCGGCCGTGGGAAGCGCCACCCCGCGCATAGCGCGACGCCCCGCGCCCAGGGGTGGGTGCGGGGCGTCGCGTGGGACGCGCTGGGGGACGCTTAGGCGTCCTTGCCCTTGGTGTCCTGCTCGTCCTTCGCCTCGGCGGCCGGGGCCTCCGCAGCGGCGGCCTCAGCCGTCTGCGCGGGGGTCTCCGCCGGCTCGGCGGCGCCGGCCGCGTCCTCGGCGCCCTCGACGCCCTCGGACTCGGTGCTCTCGGCGTCCTCGGCCTGGACGGTCTCGCCCGTCTCGCCGTTCAGCTCGCGCTGGACCGCGTCGACGTCGATCTCGTTGCCCGACTCGTCCTTGACGGTGACGTGCTCGACGACGAGGTTCAGCGCCTTGCTGCGCAGCACCTCCGAGACGATCGCCGGGAGCTGGTTGTTCTGCGTCAGGTACTCGGCGAGCTGCTGCGGCTGCACGCCCATCTGCATGGCCTGCGTGACGACGTACTCGCTGAGCTCCTCGTTCTCGACGCCCAGCTCCTCCTGGACGGCGAGCTGGTCGAGGACGAACCCGCCCTTGACCGCGAGCCGGGCCGCGTCGGCGACCTCGGTGTCGAACTCCTCGGCGGACTTCTCCTCCTCCGCGAGGTAGTCCTCCCTGGTCATGCCGGCCATCTGGAGCTGCTGGTCGAGCTGCTGGTTGCGGCGGCCGACCTCCTCCTCCACGACCTTCTCGGGAAGCGGGATGTCGACCTTCTCCAGCAGCGCCTCGAGGGCCTTGTCGCGCGCCTCGGACAGCTGCTGCAGCTTCACCTGCCGGCCGAGCCGGGTGCGGACGTCGTCGCGCAGCTCGTCGATGGTGTCGAACTCGCTGGCGAGCTGGGCGAACTCGTCGTCCAGATCGGGCAGGTTCTTGACCTTGACACTCTGCACGGTGACGGTGATCTCCGCCTCCTCGCCGGCGTGCTCGCCGCCGGCCAGGGTGCTGGTGAACGTCTTCTCCTCGCCCGCGGCGAGGCCGGTGATCGCCTCGTCCAGGCCCTCGATGGAGGACTTGCTGCCGACCTCGTAGGAGTAGCCGGTGGTGGAGGCGTCCTCGACCTGCTCGCCGTCGATCTTCGCGACGAGGTCGATGGAGGCGAAGTCGCCCTCCTCGGCCGCGCGCTCGGCGTTGGTCAGGGAGGCGAACCGCTCGCGCAGGTTGGCGACCGTCTCGTCGACCTGCTCGTCGGTGACCTCGGCGTCGTCGACGACGACCTCGAGGCCGTCGTAGTCGGGCACCTCGAACTTCGGCCGGATGTCGACCTCGGCGGTGAACGCGAACTGGGTGCCGTCCTCCAGCTCGGTCACCTCGACGTCGGGCTGCCCGAGCACGAAGATCTCGGACTCCTCGACGGCGCGGCCGTACAGCTCGGGAAGGGCGTCGTTGACGGCCTCCTGCAGGACCGCACCCCGGCCGACGTACTTGTCGATCAGCGGG
The DNA here is from genome assembly GCF_040643275.1 of Spirillospora sp. NPDC047418. Lineage (NCBI taxonomy): Bacteria > Bacillati > Actinomycetota > Actinomycetes > Streptosporangiales > Thermomonosporaceae > Spirillospora > Spirillospora sp. NPDC047418. Next base: position 19,776 of record NZ_JBEYTW010000053.1, on the reverse strand, counting down.
GCGGGGACCTTGCCGGGCCGGAAGCCCTTGATCCGCACCTGCTGCGAGATCTCCTTGTACGCCTTGTCGAGGTTCGGCTTGAGCTCGTCGAACGGAACCTCGACGGTGAGCTTGACCCGCGTGGGGGTCAGCTCCTCGACATCGGTCTTCACTGGGGTTGGTCTCCTTGATCGGGCGCTGTCTCGGCCGCGGCGTTCGACGCGTACTCACCTGCAGCGGCGCGGGCACGCCGAAACACGACTCCGCGCCTTCGCGCGCCAAGTCTATGGGGTCGCGGCCCCGGCTGCGGACATCGGACGCCCGCAAGTGCCGCGAAATCCGCGTCAGCGGTACCGTACGGGCAGTGACAGAAGTGACCGGAAGGCCCATACTCGTCCGGGATGAACGGGATAGCTGCGGCCTTCAGTGCGACCGGTCTCTACTACCTCGGGTTCGCCGTGTTCAAACTGGCGGCGGACCGGATGCCCCCTGTGCGGGGCAACCGCATCCTGCACATGATCTGGGCGATCATCAGCAACTGGGTCTTCCTGATCGCGCTCGGGATCGTGCTCGGCGGGCTCGGCCTGCAGATCCTCGCGCTGCGGAACCTGCCGCTGTCCCAGGCCGTGCCGATCTTCATGTCCGGCATGGTGCCGCTGCTGCTGATCGCGCTGGTGTTCTTCGGCGAGCGGCTCACCGCGCGCGAATGGCTGAGCCTGGTGCTGATCGGCGGGGCGATCCTGCTGCTGACCGCCTCGCTCAGCGGGGACGAGCCGATCAGCTCGGCGGACGCGCCGCTGTGGCGGATCGCGGTCGTGGTGGCCCCGGCGGTCGCGGTGCCGGTGCTGATCCTCGTCCTCGGCGACTACCGGCCGGACGGTCGGCACGCCCGGCCCGTCACCGGCATCGCCTACGGGCTCAGCGCCGGTTTCCCGGTCGGCACCGCCGAACTGGCGATCAAGGGCTGGAGCGACGACCCGCACGCCTCCAGCCTGCAGATCATCGCGACGCCGTGGCCGTACCTGACCGTGGTGGCGGCCGGCATCGGGTTCGGGATCATGGTCGCGGCGTTCCAGCGCTGCCGGGTGTCGATCGTCGCGACGGTCATGACGGTGGCCGCCAAGTCCTACCTGCTGACCATGGGCACGTTCCTGTACGGGGAGCCGTGGCCGCAGGACGCGGCGCACTCGGCGATGCGGCTCGGCGCGCTGGCGCTGGGCGCGGTCGCCGTCCTGCAGTTCCCCCGGCACCGGCCGGTCGAGGAGGAGCCGCGCGAGCCGTCCCGCGAGGACGTCGCGCACGACCCGTTCGGCGGCCAGGCGGTCGGCGGCCCCGTGCTGGGCGGGCCGCAGGTCGGGCACGTCTACGGGGCGCCGGTGCCGCCGCAGCCGTCCCCGTACGCGCAGGACCCGCTGGGCCAGGGCCCCTACAACCGCCCGGACGGGCCCGGCCTGCCGGATCCGGCGCCGCCGCGCCGTCCCGTCCGTCCGCAGAGCCCGACCGAGACGGGGACGGACGGACGCTGGCGCGGCTTCAGCGAGTGAGCCTCGGCCCAGCACCGCTGAGCATCGACGCGGCGAGCCCCGGCCTCTGGTGCGGCCGGGGCTCGCCGCGTTTCAGCGTCCCTTGCGGTCGTTGCCGGGGAGGCCCTTGTCGAGGCCGGCCCGGCGGAGCGCGTCGGCCATCGCGCCGCCGCCGCCCTGCCCGCCGCGCGACTGGCCACCCCGGGACTGGCCGCCGCCCTGCCCACCGCCGCTCTGCCCGCCGCGGGGCTGACCACCACGCGGCTGGTCACCGCGTCCGCCGCCGCGCTGGTTCTGGCCGCGTCCCTGCCCGCCGCGGGGCCGGCCGCCGCGGTTCTGGCCGCCGCGGTCGCCCTGCTCACCGCGCCCGTCACCGCCCTGCCGGCCGCCGCCCTGCCTGCCACCGCCGGGCTCGTCGTCCAGGCGGAGCGTCAGCGAGATGCGCTTGCGCTGCAGGTCGACGTCCAGGACCTTCACGCGGACGATGTCGCCGGGCTTGGCGACGTCGCGCGGGTCCTCGACGAACTTGTCGGACATGGCGGAGATGTGAACCAGCCCGTCCTGGTGGACGCCGACGTCCACGAACGCGCCGAACGCGGCGACGTTGGTGACGACGCCCTCCAGCAGCATCCCCGGTTCGAGGTCGGCGAGCTTGTCGACGCCCTCCTTGAACACGGCGGTCTTGAACGCCGGGCGCGGGTCGCGGCCCGGCTTCTCCAGTTCGGCGAGGATGTCGGTGACCGTCGGCAGGCCGAAGGTGTCGTCGACGAACTCCGCCGGCTTCAGCGAGCGCAGCACGGCGGTGTTGCCGACGAGGGCCTTGATGTCGTTGCCGGCGGCGTCCAGGATCCGGCGGACGACCGGGTAGGACTCCGGGTGCACGCTGGAGGCGTCCAGCGGGTCGTCGCCGCCGGGGATGCGCAGGAAGCCCGCGCACTGCTCGAACGCCTTCGGGCCGAGCCGCGGAACGTCCTTCAGCCCGGTGCGGCTGCGGAACGGCCCGTTGGCGTCGCGGTGCGCGACGATGTTCTCCGCGAGGCCCTCGCCGATACCGGACACGCGGGTGAGCAGCGGCGCGGACGCGGTGTTGACGTCCACTCCGACGGCGTTCACGCAGTCCTCGACGACGGCGTCCAGGGAGCGCGACAGCTTCACCTCGGAGATGTCGTGCTGGTACTGGCCGACGCCGATCGACTTGGGGTCGATCTTGACCAGCTCGGCGAGCGGGTCCTGCAGGCGGCGGGCGATGGACACGGCGCCGCGCAGCGAGACGTCCATGCCGGGCAGCTCGCGCCCGGCGTACTCCGACGCGGAGTACACCGACGCGCCCGCCTCCGACACCATGATCTTGGTGAGCTTGAGGTCGGGGTGCCGGGCGATCAGGTCGGCGGCGAGCTTGTCGGTCTCCCGGGACGCGGTGCCGTTGCCGATGGAGACGAGGTCGACCCCGTGCTCGCGGGCCAGCCGGGCGAGCGTCTCGATCGACTCGTCCCACTTCCGCCGGGGCTCGTGCGGGTAGATCGTGTCGGTCGCGGTGACCTTGCCGGTGGCGTCCACGACGGCGACCTTCACGCCGGTGCGCAGGCCCGGGTCCAGGCCCATCGTCGCGCGGGTGCCGGCGGGCGCGGCGAGCAGCAGGTCGCGCAGGTTCGCGGCGAACACGCGGGCCGCCTCGTCCTCGGCCTCCTGCCGCAGCCGGGTGCGCAGGTCGATGCCGAGGTGCACCAGGATCCGGGTGCGCCAGGCCCAGCGGACGGCGTCCGACAGCCACTTGTCGGCCGGACGCCCCTGGTCGGCGATCTGGAACCGGCGCGCGATGTCGGCCTCGTAGGAGCTGCGCGCCGCGGAGTCGTCGGCCTGCTCGGGCTCCAGGTCGAGGTCGAGGACCTCCTCCTTCTCGCCCCGCAGCAGCGCGAGGACGCGGTGCGAGGGCAGCTTCGCGAACGGCTCGGCGAACTCGAAGTAGTCGGAGAACTTGGCGCCGCTCTCCTGCCTGCCCTCCCGGACCCGGGAGACCATCCGGCCCTGGTTCCACATGCGCTCGCGCAGCGACCCGATGAGGTCGGCGTCCTCGGCGAACCGCTCGACCAGGATGGCGCGGGCGCCCTCCAGCGCGGCGGCCGCGTCCGCGACGCCCTTCTCGGCGTCCACGTAGGCGGCGGCCTCGGCCTGCGGGTCGCGGGACGGGTCGTCCAGCAGCAGCCCGGCGAGCGGTTCGAGGCCGGCCTCGCGGGCGATCTGCGCCTTGGTGCGCCGCTTCGGCTTGTACGGGAGGTAGATGTCCTCCAGCCGGGCCTTGGAGTCGGCCGTCACGATCTGGGCGCGCAGCTCGCCCGTGAGCTTGCCCTGCGACTCGACCGACTCCAGGATCGCGGCGCGGCGCTCGTCCAGCTCGCGCAGGTAGCGCAGCCGCTCCTCCAGCGCGCGGAGCTGCGCGTCGTCGAGCGTTCCGGTCGCCTCCTTGCGGTAGCGGGCGATGAACGGGACGGTCGCCCCGCCGTCGAGCAGGTCCACCGCGACCCGCACCTGCCCCTCGCGGACGCCGATCTCCTCGGCGATGCGGCGCGTGATGGGCGGGGTGACGGGCGGCGTGGACGGCCCGTCCTGGCCGGCGGACGTCTGGCTGATGGTCGCTGTCACAGCTTGAATTCGCTTTCTCCCCTGGGTGTCGCCTGTGCATTGTCCAGGGAACGGGGCCGGTTGTCTTGTCAGTGGCGCATGACGGCCCGGTCGGGGACTCTGCGGTTCCCGCCGAGGGTAGGGCTAGCTCCACCATGATCCGCCCCGATCCGGGACTTATCCCTACTGGGCGGGCCGAGGTCCGGCGACACAATGGTCCCACGGGGAGTGCGCGCCGGGCCTCCCGCGGCAACCGCTGGAGGACTCGGGTGGACGGCAGGAACCCCTTCATGGACCGGCTGGGCGGACTCGCTCGCCGCGTGGTCCGCAACGTCCTGCGCGGGGTCGCGCAGATCGTCCTCGCCTACGCGGTGAACCTTCCGCTGTTCATCGTGGCCGTGGTGTCGATCGCGTTCATCCCGCTGGGCGTCGGCGTGGTCCTGGCACCGGCGGTGCTGCTCGCGATCCGGGCGGTGGCGAACCTGCAGCGCAGGCTGGCGGCGGACTGGAACGGCGTGCCGATCCCGGTCCCGTACCGGCCCGAGCCGGCCGGTGCGGGCGGCCCGCTCGGGCGGTTCCGATGGGTGCTGGGCGACCCCGCGACGTGGCGCGACCTGCTGTGGTCGCTGCTGAACGTGCCGATCGCGCTCGTCCTCGGGGTGCTGGCGGCGGGCTCGACGGTGTACGGGCTGGAGGGCGTGCTCGTGGCGTGGTGGGTCGCGCTGCTGACCGACTACGGCTGGGGCCCGTTCTGGATGATCCCCGACTACGGCGCGGCCGGGTTCGCGGGGACGATCGTCCTCGGTGCGGCCCTGCTGGTCGCCTCCGCCCCGCTGGGCGGAGCGCTCCTGAAGGCGCACGCGCTGTTCGGCCGGTCGCTGCTGGCGCCGACGCGCGGCGCGCTGGCGGCACGGGTGGAGCGGCTCACCGAGACCCGGTCGGAGACGGTGGACGCGTCGGCGGCCGAGCTGCGCCGCATCGAGCGCGACCTGCACGACGGCGCGCAGGCCCGGCTGGTCGCGCTGAGCATGAACATCGGGCTCGCCGAGGAGATGATGAAGGACGATCCCGAGACCGCGCAGCGGCTCCTCGCCGAGGCGCGCGAGGCCAGCGGGACGGCGCTGACGGAGCTGCGCGACCTGGTGCGCGGCATCCATCCGCCGGTGCTGGCCGAGCGCGGCCTGGACGGGGCCGTGCGGGCACTGGCGCTGACCCTGCCGCTGCCGGTGGACGTCCACGTCGAGCTGCCGGGGCGCGCGGAGGCCCCGGTGGAGTCGGCGGCCTACTTCGCGGTCGCGGAGATGCTCGCCAACGTCGTCAAGCATTCGGCCGCGCGGCGGGCCTGGATCCAGATCGAGCATTCCGGCGGCCGGCTGCTTATGATCATCGGAGACGACGGGACGGGCGGCGCCGACCCCGGCGCGGGCGGCGGGATGCGCGGCATCGAGCGCAGGCTGGCGGCCTTCGACGGGACGATGGCGGTGACCAGCCCGCCCGGCGGGCCGACCGTCGTGACCATGGAGCTGCCGTGCGCGTTGTCATCGCCGAAGATCTCGCCCTCCTCAGGGACGGGCTGATCCGCCTGCTCGGCGCCTTCGGGTTCGAGGTGGTCGAGGCGGTGGACAACGGGCCGTCGCTGCTGCGGGCCCTCATCGCGCACCGCCCGGACGTCGCGGTGGTGGACGTCCGGCTGCCGCCGACGTTCACCGACGAGGGGCTGAAGGCCGCGCTGGAGGCCCGCCGGGAGATCCCGGGCCTGCCGGTGCTGGTGCTGTCGCAGCATGTGGAGCAGCTGTACGCGCGGGAGCTGCTGTCCGACAGCCGGGGCGGCATCGGGTACCTGCTGAAGGACCGGGTGTCGGACGTGAAGGTCTTCGTGGAGGCGGTGCGCCGGGTCGCGTGCGGCGGCACCGCCCTCGACCCGGACGTGGTGTCGCAGCTGCTCACCCGGCACGCCCGCGAGGAGCCGCTGCAGCAGCTGACCCCCCGCGAGCGCGAGGTGCTCGGGCTGATGGCGGAGGGCCGCTCGAACGCGGCCATCGCCGGGAAGCTGTTCGTCACCGAGAAGGCGATCAGCAAGCACACCAACAGCATCTTCGGCAAGCTCGGGCTGCCGCAGTCCGAGGACGACAACCGGCGGGTGCTGGCCGTGCTCGCCTATCTGGGCGCCTGAGCGGGCGTCACGCGGCCCACGGCGGGACGAGCCGCTCGTCGCCCTGCGGTGCGATCGCGCACTTGGTGTCGTCCACCACCTGGTCGGGGTCGTAGACGAGGCAGCCGGCGTGGGCGGCGACGACCGCGGTGAACCCGGTGTCGCCGGCCGTCACCTGGCGCGGCGCGCCGGCCGGGAGGACGACGGTGTCGCCGCCGCCCGCCGCCAGCTTGCGTCCGTCCAGGTCGATGGTGGCGGCGCCGTCCAGGAACGTCCACACCTGCTCGGTGTCGAAGGCGTGCAGCGGGCCGGTCCTGCCGGGCGTGGCGTCGACGCGCCAGACGGCGATGCCCTCGGTGCCGCCCTGGGTGGGCGTGGCCAGGGTGGTCATCGCGCCGTTCGGCGTCTCGGTACGGCGGCGTTCGGCGTTGCGGATGAGCGTCATGAGCCCCGATCCCCTAGGTTTAGACAACACGGTTGTCTATATAGTCAACGAGGTTGTCTTTCATGTCAAGTGACGGCGGGCCCCCCGACGCGCCCGGCTTCGAGCTTCCGCTGCGGCTCTTCCTCGCCTTCCGCGTGATCATCGACGAGCTGCACGCCGAACTCGCCCGCGAGGGGCATCCCGAGATGCGCCCGATGCACGGATTCGTCTTCCAGGCCATCGGCCCGGACGGCACGACGGCGGTGGAGCTCGGCCGCCGGCTCGGGGTGTCCAAGCAGGCCGCGGGCAAGATGGTCGACTCCCTGGAGCGCGCCGGGTACGTCGAGCGCGGCGCCGATCCGCGGGACGCCCGGCGCAAGATCGTCCGGCTGACCGCGCGCGGGGTGGACTCGCTCGTCCGCTCCGCGGAGATCTTCGAGCGGATCCGCGGCGACTGGGTCCGCGCACTGGGCGCCGGCCGCGTCCGGGCCCTGGAGGACGACCTGCGCCGCATGACCCCGGCCGAGCTGTGGCGCCTCGACATGCCCGGCTGGTTCGGGACGGCGTGAACTTTCTTCCGCGTCCGGTGACCGTACGGGTCCAGGCAGTCGCTTAGACCACTCGCGGCGGCGGCCGCGGTCTTGCCGCAGGCCCTTGAACGCGCCGTTCCGCCCGGTTACCATCCTCCCAATTCTTAGGAAACTTTCCTAAGAATTGAGCGGGGATTCCTGTTTGCTCGGGGGCCGAACGAACGGAGAATCATGTCAAGACCGGGCGGACGGCGGGCCATCGCGCTCGCCGGCGCAGCGACACTGGCGGTGGCCACCGCCCTGCTCACGGCGCCACCGGCGTCGTCGGCGGGGACCGTCACCGCGACCTGTAAGAAGGGCTCCGACTGGGGCACCGGCTTCGACGGCGGCTGCACCATCACCAACGGGACCGGCGCGGCCGTCAACGGCTGGAAGCTCGAAGCGGACATGCCGTCCGGGACGTCCGTCGGGAACGTGTGGAACGCGACGAAGACCGTGTCGGGCAACCACTACACCTTCACCAACGCGGGCTGGAACGGGACGATCGCGGCCGGCGCCAGCGCCAGCTTCGGCTTCGGCGGGAGCGGCTCCGGCTGGTTCACCAGTTGCACGATCAACGGCGCGTCCTGCGACGGCTCGGGCACCCCCGGCGACGACACGCAGGCCCCCACGGCCCCGTCCGGGCTCCGGTCCACCGGCAAGACCGCCACGAGCGTGACGCTGGCCTGGACCGCGGCGACCGACAACGTGGGCGTCACCGGCTACGACGTCTACAACGGCAGCACGAAGGCCGCGTCGACGACCGGTACGAGCACCAGCATCGGCGGGCTGTCGCCCCAGACCGCCTACAGCTTCACCGTCAAGGCCAAGGACGCCGCCGGGAACACCTCCCCCGCGTCGGCCTCCGTGTCGGTCACCACCGACGAGAGCGGCGGCGGAAACCCCGGCGGCGGCGGTGACAAGGTCGTCGGCTACTTCGTCGACTGGGGCGTCTACCAGCGGAACTACCACGTCAAGAACATCGAGACGAGCGGTTCCGCCGACAAGCTGACGCACATCAACTACGCGTTCGGCAACGTCACGGGCGGCAAGTGCGCGGTCGGCGACGCCTACGCCGACTACGACAAGGCCTACACCGCCGACCAGAGCGTCGACGGCGTCGCCGACACCTGGGACCAGCCGCTGCGCGGCAACTTCAACCAGCTGCGCAAGCTGAAGAAGCTGCACCCGGGCCTGAAGGTGATCTGGTCGTTCGGCGGCTGGACCTGGTCCGGCGGCTTCGGCCAGGCCGCGCAGAACCCGGCCGCGTTCGCCGAGTCCTGCTACAACCTGGTCGAGGACCCGCGGTGGGCGGACGTGTTCGACGGCATCGACATCGACTGGGAGTACCCGAACGCCTGCGGCCTGTCCTGCGACACCAGCGGGCCGGACGCGTTCAGGAAGCTGATGTCGGCGCTGCGGACCAAGTTCGGGTCCGGCAACCTCGTGACCGCCGCGATCACGGCCGACGCCAGCAGCGGCGGCAAGATGGACGTGACCGACTACGCGGGCGCCGCCCAGTACGTCGACTGGTACAACCCCATGACCTACGACTACTTCGGCGCCTGGGACAAGCAGGGGCCGACGGCGCCGCACTCGCCGCTCACGTCCTACCCGGGCATCCCGCAGGCCGGGTTCAACTCGACCGACACCATCGCCAAGCTCAAGGGGATGGGGGTCCCGGCGAACAAGCTGCTGCTCGGCATCGGCTTCTACGGCCGCGGCTGGACGGGCGTCACCCAGTCCGAGCCGGGCGGCACCGCGACCGGGCCCGCGCCCGGCACCTACGAGGCCGGCATCGAGGACTACAAGGTCCTCAAGGGCAAGTGCCCCGCCACCGGCACCGTCGGCGGCACCGCCTACGCCAAGTGCGGCAGCGAGTGGTGGAGCTACGACACCCCGTCCACCATCCGCGGGAAGATGGCCTTCGCCAAGGACCAGGGCCTCGGCGGCGCCTTCTTCTGGGAGCTCACCGGTGACACCGCGAACGGCGAGCTGATCAGCGCCATGCGCGGCGGACTCGGCTGAGCCGACGCAGAGCCGTCTCGGCCGAGCTGTTCGCAGAAGGGGTACTCCCAGCCCCTCAGACGGCCGAGACATCGGGCCCCTGACCTAACGGACGCCGGTCAGGGGCCCGCCCCTTTTCCCTCTTCGGGTGGGTTCAGGGTTCAGGGTTCAGGCGAGGGACTGGCCGCCGTCCACCGTGAGGACCTCGCCGCTCATGTAGGGGTTGGCCATCAGGAACACGGCGGCGGAGGCGGCCTCCTCGGCCGTCCCGAACCGTCCGAGCGGCATGGCGGCGCCCGCCTCGGCCATCGCCGCGTCGGCCTCCGCGCCGGCCTCCGCGTCGGCGGCTCCGTAGCGGCCGCGCAGCAGGGGCGTGTCGATCGCGCCGAACCGGATCGCGTTGGCCCGCAGGCGGGCCGGCGCCAGCTCGACGGCCAGCGCGCGGGCGAGCGTCTCGACGGCGCCGGCCGCCGCGACCGGCGCGGACATGCCCGGTCGCGGACGAGCCACCAGGATGCCCGAGGTGAGCGTGATCGAGCCGCCCGGCTCCATGCGGGGGACGGCGGCCCGCACGATGTCGAGGACCGCGCCCACCGGAGCCGCGATGGCCGTCCGCGCGCTGTCCCGGGTGAGCTCGGTGACCGGGCCGATCCCGGCGGGATGGCCGGCCGTCATCAGGACGTGGTCGACGGAGCCGGCGCGTTCGAAGACCTCCTCAAGCGCCTCGTCGTCGGTGACATCGGCGGACATCCCCTGTACTTCGGCGGGGGTATCGGCCGTGTCGGCGGCGGCGGTCACGCGGGCGACGGCGGACTCCAGCCGCTCCTTGTCGCGGCCGACGAGCAGGATGCGCGCGCCGACCGAGGCGAGCAGTCCGGCGGCGGCCAGGCCGATGCCCGAGCTGCCGCCGAGGATCACCGCCGTCCGCCCGGCGAGGCTCCACGGGAGCGGCGACCGGACCGGGACGGGTGCAGTGACGGGTGCGGGGACGGGTGCGGCGGTCGTGGCCATGAGGTCCTCCTAAATAAACCATCTGGTTGTTTTAGAATGCTCCCACCGCCGGACGCAAGTCAACCCGGTGGTTTAATTCCGGCATGAGCTACGACGCCGAGGCGACCCGCCGGCGGATCTTCGAGGCCGCCGCCGCCGAGTTCGCCGCGCGCGGGCTCGCGGGCGCCCGGATCGAGCGCATCGCCACCGAGGCGCGGGCCAACAAGCAGGCCATCTACCTGTACTTCGGCGGCAAGGAGAAGCTGTTCGGCGCCGTGGTGCGGGCCGCGATGGAGGAGATCGGGAAGACGACCGAGATCGATCCCGCCCGCCTGACCGAGTCCGTGGGCCGGCTCTTCGACTGGTACCAGGAGCATCCGGAGCTGATCAGGCTGCTGCTCTGGGAGGCCCTGGAGACGCCCGGCGAGGTCCAGGGCGAGGACGAGCGCCGCGCGGCGTTCCGGCGGAAGGCCGACCGCTTCGCCGCCGCCGGGGGCCCCGCGGAACCGGGCGGCGGGCCCGCGGAACCGGACGGCGGGTCGCGGGAGGTCCAGGACCTGATGTTCACCGTCTTCGGCCTCATCGCGTGGAGCTTCGCCGTCCCGCAGCTGCGGCGGCTGATCCTGGACGAGGACGACGAGGCCGCCGCCCTGGCGCGCCGCCGCGCGGCCGTCCTGGAGGCCGCCCGCGTCCTCGCCGAAGCGCACCGGTCCGGCCCGGCGGGGGCCGCGCGATGATCACCGCGGTGCTGTTCGACCTCGACGCGACGCTGCTCGACCACGAGGGGGCCGCGGGCGAGGCGGTCGCCCGCCTGTTCCCCGACGTGGACGAGGAGTGGCTCGTCCAGCGCTGGTACGAGCTGACCGAGGAGGCCGTCGACCGGTACCTGGCGGGCGAGCTGGACTTCACCGGCCAGCGCCGCGTCCGGATCCTCCGGCTCGCCCCGGAGCTGGGGCTGGGCGACTGGGACGACGCCCGCGCCGACGCGTGGCTCGCCCGGTATGTGGAGCTGTACGAGGCGGCGTGGCGCCCGTTCCCCGAGGCGCGGCGCGTGCTGGACGTCCTGGCGGCGCGCGGCCTGCGGCTCGGGGTGATCACCAACGGTGACGCCGGCCAGCAGCGCAGGAAGATCGACGCGATCGGCCTGGCGGACGTCCTGCCCTATGTCGTGGCGTCCAGCGAGGCGGGCTCCGCCAAGCCGGACGCCGGGATCTTCCGGACGGCCTGCGCGGGCCTCGGCGTCCCCCCGGACCGGGCGGCCTACGTCGGCGACCGGCTCGTCACCGACGCCCGGGGCGCCGCGGCGGCGGGCCTGGCGGGCATCTGGCTCGACCGCTCCGGCGACCCCGCGCCGGAGGAGCCGGCCGTCCCGCGCATCACGACGCTGGAGGAGCTCCCCCGGCTGCTCGGGGAACGCTGACCCGCGCAGGCCGCCGCCCCGGAATCAGTCGGTGCGCAGGACCGCCTCGATCTCCAGCGTGATCTGGATCTTCTCCCCCAGCCCGAGGCCGCCGCCGCCCGGGATCTTGGCGGTGTCGCCGACCCCGAACTCCAGCCGGCTGATCTCGCCCGTCGCGGTGAACCCGGCGCGGGCGCCCTTGAACGGGTCGTCCTCGCGGAACGGGTCTGGGCCGAACCCGCCGATCTCCAGCTTCAGCGGCACCTGCTTGGTGAGGCCCCGCAGTGTCAACTCGCCGTCCAGGACGAAGTCGTCGCCGTCGCGGCGGACACCGGTGGACCGGTAGGTCATCGCGGGGTACTTCGCGGCGTCCAGGAAGTCGGCGGACCTGACGTGCTCGTCCCGCTTGGCGATGCCGGTGTCGATCGAGGCCAGGTCGATCGTCGCGGTCACGGACGAGTCGAGGGGGTCGCCGCCGGTCACGATCGTCCCCTCGACCGTCCCGAACCGGCCGCGGACCTTGCTGACCATGAGGTGCCGGATCGTGAAGCCGATGTCGGAGTGGAGGGGGTCGATGGTCCAGGTCCCGGCGATGTAACCGGGGACCTCGACAAGCTCGGTCGTCATGGTGTCTCCTAGGTTATGAATGGTAAGGCGGTTCCGATCGGTAACCGCTTCCATCGTGCGGGTCCCCCGGGGCCGGCACAAGAAGGCACTTTTTTCTGCCTCGGTCACCTGGAGATAACCGTGGAGTACACCCTGGCGGGATGCCGAGCCCGCGAGATCCTCGACCGCGTCGGGGACAAGTGGTCGCTGCTGGTGATCTCGCTGCTCGGCGAGGGCACCAAGCGGTTCACCGAACTGAAGCGCGAGATCGACGGCATCAGCCAGCGGATGCTCACCGTCACGCTGCGCGCCCTGGAGCGCGACGGCATCGTCACGCGGACCGTGTACCCCGTCGTGCCGCCCCGCGTGGACTACTCCCTCACCCCAATGGGCGCGACTCTGATGGACGCGGCCAACACCCTCATCACCTGGGCGGAGAGCCATCTGGGCGAGATCGACGCCGCCCGCGCCGACTACGACACCCGCGCCGGCGTGCAAGAGCCCGTCAAGGCCCTATGAGGTCCGCGTCACAGAAGACGCAGACGTAGTAGTCGTCTTTCACGACGTTGAGTTCCGCGCATTCGGGACAGTGCCGGAAGACGAATGTGGTCGTGAAGCCGTCCGGCCTTCGCAGGCCGGCGCGGTCGAGCGCATCGGCCACCGCGGGCCAGCATTCCGCGCCCGGACAGTAGCCGGTGGACTGATTGCTGACCTCGGTGACCACCGCACCTTGGAAAGTGATTTCGCCTGCGGCCAGGACGTCTTCTCCGCCGGCGCAGGCGACGTGTTCGCTGCGGCGCAGCGCTATGCGCAGCATGCCGTCGAGGGTGACGACATAGGTGAAAGGTTCATCCTGCGGACGGCCCTCTATGTCCGCCGGCGACCTGACGGGTTCGCCCGGCATTCCCGCTTGTTCGAGCAACTCGACCGGCCCCACGTAGACGTACACGCCGCCACCGTAGGACGGGGTGCTCGCGCGGGGCGACCGGAAATTCGAGTGCCGCCGCGCCGAGCGCCGAGGTAGCTTGGGGCGTGATGGTCATTCACGAGGTGGGACGGCGAGCTAGCCGCGCCGAGCTGGGGGACGAGCAGTCGTGCCCGGCCCGGCTCGGCGGTGTGCGCCGTCATCCCATCGACCTCGTGAGGCCGTCCCATGCGTTCGACTGACATTCGCTCGACCTTTCTCGACTTCTTCCGCGAGCGCGACCACCGCGTCGTGCCGTCCAGCCCGCTGGTGCCGTCCGATCCGACGCTGCTGCTGACGAACGCGGGCATGAACCAGTTCAAGCCGTACTTCCTCGGCGAGACGACGCCGGAGCACTCCCGGGCGGTGTCCGTGCAGAAGTGCGCGCGGACGTCCGACATCGAGAACGTCGGCCGCACCACGCGGCACGCGACGTTCTTCGAAATGCTCGGCAACTTCTCGTTCGGCGACTACTTCAAGGCAGAGGCGATCGCCTGGGCGTGGGAACTGTTCACCCGCCACTACAACCTCGACCCGGAACGGCTCTGGGTCACCGTGTACCTGGACGATGACGAAGCCATGCGCCTGTGGCGGCGTGTCGGCGTCCCTTCCGGTCGGATCCAGCGCCTCGGAATGGAGGACAACTACTGGTCGATGGGCATACCGGGCCCATGCGGCCCGTCCTCCGAAGTGCACTACGACCGAGGGCCGTCCTTCGGGCGCGAGGGTGGTCCGGCGGTCGACGGCGAGCGGTACCAGGAACTGTGGAACCTGGTCTTCATGCAGAACCTCCGCGGCGAGGGCCGGGGAAAGGACGACTATCCGATCCTGGGCGAACTCCCCGCGCGCAACATCGACACGGGCCTCGGCCTCGACCGCCTCGCGGCGATATTGCAGGACGTGGACACGGTCTGCGGAACCGACTTGCTCTCCCCGACCCTCTCCCTCGTTCAGGAAATGGCGGGCCGCGCCTATCCCGGCCGCGACGGAAGCGACGACTCGACCTCATTCCGCGTCGTCACGGAACACGCCCGCTCGATCGCGTTCCTTCTCGCCGACGGCGTGCTGCCGTCCCGCGACGGCCGCGGCTACGTCCTGCGCCGCCTGATGCGCCGCGCCATCCGGCACGCGCGCCGCCTCGGCATTGACCGGGCGCTGCCGGACCTGACGGCCGGCGTGATCGGCACCCTGGGCGAGACCTGGCCGGAACTGACCGAGCAGTCCTCCCTCATCCGCCAGGTCGTCACGGCCGAGGAGGAGGGCTTCGACCGGACACTGCGCCAGGGCTCCCGCCTCCTCGACACGGCGATCAGCCACGCCACCTCGGTCATCTCCGGCCGCACCGCGTTCGACCTGCACGACACCTACGGCTTCCCGATCGACCTGACCATCGACGCGGCACGATCGGCGGGCCTCACCGTCGACGAGGACGAGTTCGCGGAACTCCTCGAAGCCCAACGCCGCCAGGCACACCGGGCAAGCCAATCCAAGAAGGCCAACGCCGTATCCCGCACGGACCTCTACCGCAGCATCACGGCCGAACACGGCCGCACCGACTTCGTCGGCTACTCCACCCAAACAGCGGAAACACGCATCATCGCGGTTCTCCCCCACGACGAACAGGGACTCGTCGACGTGATCCTCTCCCGCACCCCGTTCTATGCGGAGTCGGGCGGACAGGTGGGCGACAGAGGCGAACTGCACACATCCACAGCCGCGGCACAGGTTCTCGACACCCGCCTGGGCTTGAACGGCCTGCACGTGCACACCGTCCGCGTACTGGACGGCGAACTACTCGCAGGCGATCTCGCGGAGGCGGTCGTCGACGCGTCCCACCGCGCGGCGACCGCACGCTCGCACAGCGCCACCCACGTCCTGCACGCGATGCTGCGCCGCGTACTGGGCGACCACGCGACCCAACGCGGCTCCCGCGTCGAGCCCGGCCGCCTGCGCTTCGACTTCACACACCACTCCCCCGTCGAGACACTCGCGCTCCAAACCCTCATCAACGACTACTTGCTCGACGACCCGCAGGTCCACGTCTGGGAGGCGACTCGCTCTCAAGCGCAGAAGGCCGGCGCGCTGGCGCTGTTCGGTGAGAAGTACGACGACACCGTCCGCATCGTGGACATCGGCGACGCGTCCCGCGAACTGTGCGGCGGCACCCACGTGGGCCACGGCTCGCAGGCGGGCCCCGTCCACATCATCGGCGAATCGTCCATCGGCACCGGCCTCCGCCGGATCGAAGCACTGACCGGCGCGGACGCACTCCGGCACTACGACCACCAGAGCACCGTCCTCCACGAACTGGCGGCGCTCCTGAACGTCCACCCCGACCAGGCCCCAGCCCGCCTACGCCAACGCCTGCAAACCCTCACCGAGGCCCAGCACCACCTGGAGACGATTCACAGGGCAGAACTGGGAAAACAGTCGCAACACCTACGGTCCCTGACCGAACACCTCCCGCAAGGCCGGCTGGCTACCCACCTCGTCCCCAGCATGACCAGCGCCGACCTCCGCACCATCGCCACCGACGTCCTCGATCCGGACGGCGTGGTCATCCTGGGCACCGACCACAACGGCAAGGCGTCCCTCATAGCAGCGGCAGGAGCGAACACCGGCATCCAGGCACGCGACCTCCTGACCGAAGCCGCCCGCGAGCTGGGCGGCGGCGCGGGCGGCAGGGGCCCCATCGCGCACGCGGGCGGCCGACACCCCGAAAACCTGCCCAAGGCCCTCAACACGGCGGCGGCAAAGGCCCGCAAACTCCTCAAATGACCACGGCCGGGCGCACTGCGCCCGGCCGTCCGTCCGTCGGGCTGGCGGGATTTGAACCCACGACCCCTGGCACCCAAAGCCAGTGCGCTACCAAACTGCGCTACAGCCCGCCCGTCGATGACGGGAGAAGTCTAGTCCCGATCACACCCGCCCGCTGCGCCCAGCAAGCAACCCACCCGCCGACCCAGTCCACCCCGGGAACCCTGTACGCTACGGGATGGCGATCGAGGCCACCGGCCTCCAGCCACGCGGGCGTAGCTCAATGGTAGAGCCCCAGTCTTCCAAACTGGCTACGCGGGTTCGATTCCCGTCGCCCGCTCCACCGTTTCCGCAGGTCAGAGGCTATATGACAGCGATCTTGGAGTGACTCCAAGATTTTCTATCACTGTTTCTATCACTGCACCTGTACGTGATCATGGTGGATCTCGTCCCCCGGCCCGGCACCACAGAGCACTCCCAGGGCCCACCGATTGGACATCGCCCCACCCTCAGCGGACTGGACATCACGGACAGATCGTCCATGCTCGGGACCCTCCCGCCCTTCGCCGAGCAGCGGGCACGGGCGGCGACGAGAAGGACCAACCTCGTCACCCTCCGCCCGACGCCCTGGCATCGTGGAAGAGGCCATCAAAGGACGCAGGGGGAACTGTGACCACGTACGCCTTCGACGAGGATCGCCACGCGCTCATCGCCTTCTGGGAGACCGGCTCGGGCCACGTCGCCTCCACCTGCGCCGAACTCCCCCGCGACACCCGCGCCGGCGCAATCCAGCACCTCGCTCAAACTCTGACCTGGTTTTCCGTCCAGGCCTGGCGGACCTACACCCACCCGTCCTCCGCAGCGGACGAGCAAGAGGCGAACGCCGAAGGCTGGCAACGCGAAGAAGACCGGAATGCATTCACGACAGTGGCGCAGGCTCTAACTCACCCAAACCTGCCCTCCGACGGGATGCTGGTGACGTCCTACAACCCTGTCGAAGAGAGTGCTCACCATGTCGGACGCGCCTTGCACGACATCAAAAATCCGGACCTGAACAAACGAGTCAACGCCGAAGTGCAGGCCGAGGTGGCCGCGATCGAACAAGCAGAACTCGGCGACCTGACAGGCCGCGCCTCCCAAGCTCTGGCCCTCACCCGCGCCGACGCATCCCCCGTCCAGGTCCAGGCCGCCGACAAGATCCTCGCGCAAAACCCGTTCGGCAGCCCAGACCTATTCTCAGAGATCGAGCCCGTAGCCGCCGCCGTTGCGGCAGCACACTGGCTCCAAGCCGCCGCAGAGGTCACAGCGGAAGCCTCCGGCGTCGCGCCGACGCAGATCATCGAAGAGGCAGACAACATCGAGGCTCTCGCACACGAGACTCCGACCATCGTGCTGCAACAACTCGAACTTGGCCTCAGCCCATACGAGACGGTAACCGGCCTGGTCCGCGGCGCCATGACCGTCGCCGAAGGCGAGATCCCCGACCTCGAAAAGCTCCTCGAACGCGTCACCCAAGCCGAGGAACTCGCCGACCAGCACCACGACCCACGACTCCGCGACGCCTTGCTCAAAGAACTCCGCATTACACCGCTCAACCCCAAACGCCCCGCGCACGACCTCCTCGAAGACATCCTCGACGGCATCCGAGGCTGCTGGCTCATCTACCAGGAAGACGCCCCAGAAGACGACACCGAGTTCGTCGAGGCCGTACGCGCCGAAGCCAACCGCAACCGCCCCACCTGAACCCATTCGCCAGAAACGCCCCTAGTGTTCTGCGCCCGAAATCTGTTGTGTATATCTATGTTGGGTCGATGGCGAGGACAGGGCGGCCTAAGGCGCCCCGTTATCAGAGGGTTGTTCGTTAGGGAATACCGCTTTTGCGGGTTGGTGGACTGGTGAGAGTTTGGTTACGGCCTGTTGACGGTGAGTGACCGCTGCGTTGCTGTGGACGGCATGGAAGGCGAAGGGACGAGCCACCGGAAGCCGTATCGCAGCAATCTGTCCGATGAGCGGTGGGCGCTGCTCGAACCGATCATCGCGGCATGGAAGGCGCGGCACCCGTCGAGCTCGGGGCATCAGGGCCGGTATCCGATGCGGGAGATCGTGAACGCGATCTTGTATCAGGAGCGGACGGGCTGCGGGTGGGAGTACCTGCCGCATGATCTGCCGCCCCGCTCGGCGATGTACTACTACTTCGCGGTATGGCGGGACGACGGACTGACGCAGACCATCCATGACCTGCTGCGCGGCCGGGTCCGTGAGGTCGCGGGCCGGGCCGAGGACCCCTCGGCGGTGGCGATGGACTCCCAGACCGTGCACGCCGCGGCCGGGGTCCCCTCGACCACGACGGGTCTGGACGCGGGCAAGAAGAGCCGGGGCCGCAAACGCGGCATCGCCACCGATGCGCTCGGGCTGCTGATCGCGGTGGTGGTGACCGCTGCGAGCGTGCACGACAACGCGATCGGGATCGCGCTGCTGGACCGGGTGGCCATCGACAACCCGGGCGTGCGCACCGCGTGGGTGGACGCGGGGTTCAAGAACGCGGTCGCCGAGCACGGCGCCGGGCTGGGCATCACCGTCACGACGGTGCAGCCCGAACCGGGGACCAAAGGGTTCACCCCGGTCCCCAAGCGGTGGGTGGCCGAGCAGACCTTCGGCACGTCCATGCTGCACCGACGGCTGGCCCGCGATTATGAGAAGCTGCCCGAAAGCAGCGAGTCGCACCTGTACTTGGGCGGCCACCGACCGGATGACACGCCGGCTGACCGGCACCACCACCCGCCGGCGCGACACCCCTGCCGGTGACCGGGCCGGTGATCGGGCCGGTGATCGGGCCGGTGACCCGGTCGCCGTCGCCGCCGCGTGACCGGTCCGCCGCAACCCGCACCGAGCCCACCGGTCCCCGAACCGCTGCTGCGCCATCTGGCCGCGCGCGGCGACGCGGCCCGCGCCCAGGTCGACCGGCTCACCGCCGAACTCGCCGACGCCCAGCAATTGCTGACCCGGCTGGAGGTCACGCACCAGACCCTGCTGGACCTCGCCGGCCACGATCCGCGACCTGCCGCCCCTCCTCTCCCGCCCGCTTACCAGGACATCCTCGGCGTCCTGGCCGACCATCCGGATGGCATCCGCCCCAAAGACATCGCCCTGGCCCTCAACCTGCCCGCCACCACCAAGAACACCGTCGAAGGCATCCGCGCCGAACTCAAACGCCTCGTCGCCCGAGACCTAGCCACCGAACCCAAACCCGGACTATTAGCACAAAACAGAGTAAAATCTAACGAACGTCTCATTGACCGCGGCCGAGCGGGCGGAGTTGGAGCGTGGGGCGCGGGCGGCGACCTCGACGCAGGCGTATGCGTTGCGGGGCCGGATCGTGCTGGCCTGCGCGCGACCGGGTGCGTTCCATACGCATGTGGCCGCCGAACTGGGCATCTCGCCGCCGACGGTGGCCAAGTGGCGCAAGCGGTTCTCCTTCGACGGGGCCGGACCTGCAGAGCCGGTTGAGGCCGGCGGTGACCGCGTCCTGGTCGCGGCGCAGACCAGTGACGAACGAGTGCAGGCCGGGCAGGTCGTCGCCGAGCACACCAGCAATCCAGGTTTCGAGTTGTCAGCCACCGCGGTCCATCATGATCTGGGCGAAGTGACGGACATGCTCACGCAGGGTTTCCAGTCCGGAACGCCTGAAGGCGCCCGGCCGGGGGCGCGAGGCCCGTCGCCACGCCCGGCACGCCGGTGCGGCGCTCGCCCCGGCTCAGCTCGACCTCCGGGGTGAACCTGGGCCGTC
>NZ_JBEYTW010000052.1:0-61256 GCF_040643275.1 Spirillospora sp. NPDC047418 | reverse complement strand
CGTACGTCACTTGAACCTCGCAGATACCTGTAAGGCACGTAGCTCAATCCCGCACGTACCTCACGTAACAGACAGCCAACGAGTCATCAAGATAACCGCCGCCCCGTGCGCCATGCCGAAGTTGGCGTGGCCGCCGGGCGTCGGCAGCATCGGGTCAGGATTGTGCGATACCCACCAGCCTGGCAGTTCGTCCCGGGAGTCTCGGCGGGGCCGTGTGAGCTGTGTCAGATAAGTGAGCACCTCGGCGAGGACGTCGCTGCCGGGCCGGCGCTCCAACAGCAGAGTCCCAACGCCGACCAGGCCGTGGAAGAGGTCGTATTCGGAGAATGCAGCGTGTTGACCGGCGTTGATCCTTTGTAGGGCAGAGGTCACGCGCCGGTGCGCCAGGCGCGTCACGTGGCGGTCCAGGACAGCGAGTGGTTCGGCATACCGTTGCTGGCCGTCGGCGTTGGTCATGCCGAGCAGGAACGCCAAGGCAGGAGCCCCGTAGTACAAGCCCGCGTGATCGCCTCCATCAATGGGCCCCCTGGCCACTTGTTGGATCCTGCGGTGCGTTTCCCCCCAGCAGTTGCGGCCGGTCAGTGAGCGTTCGACGTGGAGGATCGCGATACCGGCTGTTCCGGTGGCTAGGGATTGATGCTGCGCCTGGTCGCTGGCGAGCGTGATCGGTGGTGAGGTCACTGGATGCTGTCCAGGGCTTGGCCGGTGGCCAGGTTGCGGAGCGCGACCGCGCGGGCTAGCCGGCCTGTGGCCGCCTCGTGGGCGGGGTCGAGACCGAGTGCCCGGACGTGGTGCTCATGCAGCAGCGTCTTCAGCGGCTCTACGAGATCACGCTGACCTTTGAGGATGCTGTAGTAAACCGCTGCAGCGCGCGACCGGGCCTGCCAGGCGGAGGTGACCGCGTCGCCGCCGGGCAGTGCACGCACAGCAGCGAAGCCACTCACGGCGTCACCGAGACGTAGTGCTTGATCGCGCGACCCGGGGTCGAGAGGACCGACGCCCTGTTTCAGGCAGTTGGTCAGTGTGCGATAGCCGGACAGAGGGTCGGGAGCGAACGCCGCGGCAAGGTGAGCCATGGACGCTGCCGCAACGGCCTGCCCAGTTATCCCGGTGGAGTCGGCCAGCTTGATCTGGGCGATGGCGGCCGTGGTGTCGGCGGCGAACACGGTCTCGGCGGCATCCATGGCATGACCGTGCCCGTAGCTGCCAGGGTGCTCGGTGGCCGGGGTGAGCGTCAGCTGCCCTACTACACCGCGTCTCTGGAGGTCGGTGGTAAAGGCTGCCAGTCGGGCAGCCACCGTCCCGTACTGGGAGGAATTGATGAGCCGGAACAGCAGCACCAGGTACTGGTCGGCTTCGAGACGGATCAGGTCGCGGTGCCGGCGGATCCACCATCGCCGGACGGATCCGCCGAGTTGTTCCGCCAGGGCGGGCAGGTGGCGCGTGAGGATGGCGTCGAAGCGTGCTGGGTTGCCCACCAGGTGCGCACGCAGGAGTTCCGCGTCGCCCGGCTGATGGACGAGGCCCGGCGCCGCCGTCACCGGCAGGGGCTGACATGGGGAGACGGCGACCATCGGGATCACCAGCTCCGCCGGGCGACCTATCCAGCCCAGAGCATCCGGCGGTGTGTCATCACGAAGTTCGATGTGCTCGGCGCGCTCCAGTCGAGTGCACAGCAGATGACGGTCTAGCGGCTTGTTCAGGTCGAGGGGCAGGCGCAGTTCCCCTTGGCATGCCACGACGCGGGCCGGCACTCTCCAACGGGCACGCCACCGCCTCATTTTCGCCTCCCACTCGTCGCCGGGGCCGGTCACATGGCCGCTAGTGAGGAGCCAGCGCGCCCCGGACAACACCGTGCGCCGGTAGCGGATGCGCGGCACGTACGGCAACGTACGGGCGGCCCCGAGATCCAACGGGCCGAATACGGCGCTGCGAGCGTCGGCGATCTCGGCCAGGAACCGTGCCAACGGCGGGGTCTGCACGCTGGTGTCCAGAGCATGGGGGATGTGCGCGACCACACGCCGTCCCGTGGAGCGCTGCACCAGATGCATCTGGTCAGAGTCGGCGGTGACCGCGAGATCCGCCAGCTTGATCACGCGTTGGCCGGAAGCTGCGGTGCCGGTGTGCTCGGAGAGTGGAAGCACGACCGTCCCGGAGTGCGGGGCGAGACGTACGACGTTGTCGTTGTGAGGGCGCCGGGGAGGGAAGGACAACAGGGCGACGATGGCATCGTCGTCGGTGTAGCTGTCGGCGAGATGCGCGCGGTCGGACTCGTCCAGCAGGTGAGCGAACCTGCCGATCATGCTGGTGTGGGCGCGGGGCGCCGCCACCACTCGCAGTTCGAAATCACCGTGGTCGATCGCCTCCACCGAGACCGCATGCAAGACAACTCCGAGTTCGACACGCCGTGGGGCGACCGCGTCGACATGGTCGCCCACCATCAGTGACTCGAGGTCGGCATCCGTCAGCGCGATCTCCTCCGCCCCGGAGATGACCGCCTCCTGAATCAGTGACAGCAGGACGGCGTCGCGTTCGGTCAGCATCCGCCATGCGGGCCTGGCGCGGGGAGCGCCCAGATATCCGTGCGGGTAGCCGAGCCCGGAGTCGGCGAGCACCTCGCGAACCGGGACCAGCGCGCCGAGTCCGTAGCGGGCACGGAATCGGGAGTGGTAGTCCATCCACGCCGCTGTGCCGAACGGCTGGGAGGAGACTTTGAGTAGGACGTCGGCCGCGCGCTCGGCCTCGTCCAGAACGTGGGAGGGAAGGGTGATGTGGGCGTCGAGTCGCAGGTCCGCTGCCAGAGCGTGGTCGGTTCCGGGCTGCAAGGCACGCATCCTGGCGGTGACCGCGGCGCGAAGCGAGGCCGTCTCCGACTTGTCGGTTGTGGTGTTGTGCTGCGCGATCTCTGTGCTGATCGCCGCGAGCTGATCCTGAAGTGCGTTGATCTCGTCGAGCTCCCGATCGTCAGCTCCCTGATCGCCTGCGGCACCGAGAGGGCGGAGGGGGCGGGGTACTCGGACGAGATGGTCCAGTGGGTCCATCGCCGTCGATGGAGGACGCAGGCTGGTGATGAGGAATCCGCCGCCGACCAGGCCATGAAGCATCCGGTGGATCTGGTCGGTGTCAACGGCCGAGAACCGGCGGGAAACGCGCTCGACCAAAGTGTTCAGCTCGATCGACATGGCAGCCTGTTCGAGGGCGTACTTGATGGGCGTGGTCAGACGCACTGATGCCTCTCGCAGCGCTCCCGGCGACCGCGCCCCGATCTCGGCGCGTCTGGGGACGATGAAGCGGCCGTCGCGGACGATGCCGGCGTTGTCCGTCATCACCGTCAGCCGGGGCAGCAGGGCCCGGTCCTGCTCAAGTCGCTCGACCAAACCGACGACCCATTCGGCGTCGGCACGGATGACCGGCTGGTGAGCAGTGCCAACCTTCGCTGCCGCTGGACCAACGTCTGCCGTGGTGACCCCGGCGAACAGCCCGAACGGAGTAGCACGCCCCTCCCACCGCAGCATGTAGGACGCCAGTGACATCACAGTCCGCCGAAGCCGGCGGTCGGAGACGCGGTCGGCCAGGACACGGTCGACTTGCGTGGTCAGGGCGGGGCTGGCCAGTTCCACGGCCTCGCGGACATCGGTGCGCGTCCAGACCCGTTCCAACCACGCCCGCCCTTCCCGAGGAAACGCCGCAGGATCGGCTGGGTCCGATGTGGGTGACGGGATAAGGCCCTCTGGGCATGTTGTCGCGCGCACCAGCACCAGCCCGGTGTGCCGGAAATGCCGGGGAGCGGCCATGACACATCCCTTTCTGCGCCCGTTCGTCCTGCCGGGCGGTACCGCGTGATGGGCGCCGCCCGGCAGGATGGTCAGCTGTCTCAGGCCGGGTCGTTGGAGTTGGTGCTGCAGGCGCTGGTGCTGCACGTGCTGCCGCAGCCGTCGCTGGTGGAGCACATCATGGTCACCAGCGGCGTGGTGGTCTCCACCACTCGCATGTCCAGCACGAACTCGTCCTCGCTGACCGCGCCGAGGGTGTCGAGCAGTTCGGCGCCGTCCAGGGTCAGCTGTGGGGCCATCGGATCCTCCTGATGTACGGGGGACGGACAAGGGGGTGATGCTTCCCAGCTCACGGAGGCGGTCCTCAGTTCGCCTGCGGCCAGGAGATCGAGATGGCGCCGTGGTGCTTGGTGAGCACAGCCGAGCGGCCGGGGGGAGGAGCGGGGTGGCTACCGGTCGGCCAGAACCCGAACGTGGGCTCGCAGGAGCGGCCGTGGCGGTCCCACGCCCGAACCTGCTCGGTCAGCGCAGTGGCCGCGGCTTGACTGCGAGCCCCGTAGGCGGTAGCGCCGAACTCGACGCCACCGCCATCCAGCGCGGGCCGCGCCGCCAAGTAGGCGAAGGAGCCGTCTCGCACTGCCCCGAATGGGAACCACGACTTGCCGAGCTGTGACGCCAGTTCGGTGCCCGGGTCGGCCCCGACGCGGCAGAAACCGGGTAGAAAGGCCGCAAGCCATAGGTGCAGGTCGGCGAACGAGACACCGTTGGCGATGGTGACGCCGGACCACGCCGCGAGCGGCTCGGAAGCCAGGACGCCGTCGAGCCCAGAGATCGGCTCTGGAGCTTCGGAGTCGAATTGCAGCTTGATGTGCTTGCCGTGCCGGTCTGGCAGCAGGAACGTCCGCTCGGTGTGGGCGCCCTCGCCTCTCATCGGGACGAACCCGGCCAACTCGACATCGATGCTCGCCAGGTGGTCGCCATGGCGCCGGAAGGCGATGGTCCTCGTGATGCCGTTCATCCGCAGCGGCATGACTAGGACGCCTTCTGCGGTGAGCTGATCCAGCCAAGCCGGAAAAATGTCCCAAGCGCCGACCGTCACCAGGATCCGGTCGAACTGCTCAAAGCCGGGGACGGGGCGATCGGCATCGTGCTGCACGACTGTGACCTGCTCGCCGTACCCGGCCTTGCCGAGCAGGTCACGGGCCCGCTCGCTGATCTCAGGGTCGATATCGACGCTGACGACATGCCCACCCCGCCCGACGACTTCGGCCAGCAACGCGGCGTTATAACCGCCAGACCCGATCTCCAGCACCGTCATACCGGGTGCGAGTGCGGCCATTTCAATCATGCGAACCTGGATGTACGTCGCGCTGACCGAGGAGATGTGCGCACCGTGCTCGTCGGTCTTGGTGATCACTGGGCTGTCGACGCTGTAGACGATGTCCAGGGGAGTGCCGGCGAGGACGAACATTTCCCGTGGGACCGTGCGGAACGCTTTGTCCACGGCCGGTGAGACGATCTGGCCCCGATCGACCAGTGTGTCGGCCAGTTCGTGGCGCAGCCGTCTCGCTGGGCTGGAGTCGTCGGTCATGTCCCCTGCCTGGATCACGTGGTTCCCCGATTGGTCGATATCGCTGGCATGTCCAGTTCCCGCGTCGGAGCTCGCCCAGAGGGACGGACTCGATGCCGCTGGGAAGCCTGACATGACCTGGCGATGCCTACCGGGAAGTACGCCCGACACCGGTGAACGGGTCGGCTGACGTGATCGGCCGCGAGAAGGCAACAAGCCGTCTCACGAGGCCGAGGTCGATGCCGATGGGTGAACGGTCATGGCGGGCTCCCCTCAGGCAGGGGGAGGCTGTATCAACGACCCTGACGCTCCGGAGCCGTACTCGGGAAGAGATTTGGCGCTGTTTGGCCCCTGACTGGAGAGTGAGGAGACCAAGCCCCATCCTCCGTCAGTCGGGGCTCGGTAGTTCGTACTGTTCGTGCGGGATCGCACGTTCCCACACCCGTTCGAACGCGGCCAGGCAGCGCGCCACCACGTCAGGATCGTTGCTGCTCTTCTCCTCGGGGATTTCGATCCCGTCCCCGGAACAGAAGTTGAACATCACCAGCTTGTGGTCGAAGAGCCAGAAGTCCGCGCCTGGCAGCATCAGGTCCCATGCCCGTTCACGCGGCAGCCAGCGCACGTCCTCTCCCGCCGCGACGTTCTGCGAGGTGAGCATGTGCTCCCAGCGGATGTAGTCCGACGGCGGCTCGGAGACCACGCGGGCGCGGCGGATCGTCACGCCCCGCCCGACCGCGTCTTGGACGAGTTTCCGCCAGTTCGCCATCTCGTACCAGCCTGAGCCACCCGACACGAAGTCCTGGTAGGCCGGGTGGGAGGGGTCGTAGGTGTCGCGCATCTCCAGATGCAGCGCTGTGTGCTTGGCGACTTGGAGGACCTCGGTGCTGTCCGCCGGGCCATGGCCGAGACGTCCGGGCTCGTAGATGCCGGCGGCGGCCTCGGCGATGATCGACGCCATGCGGGCTGGCAACCGGACCACGGCCTCGTCGGAGTGCAGGTTCCCGTGCCGGGCGATCTCAGCGATCAGCAGCGGGTCGGTGATGAGCAGACCCTGGAAGTAGAAGTCGCCGGTGTTGGGATCGACGTACACCGCTGGGCACCTGCCCTCCGGTGAGTCAGGGTCTTCACCGACCAGATCGAACGCCACCGCGGTCCTCCGTTCAGCTTCGAGCAGCCAAGTCGAGAAAGGTTTACAGCCCTTGCCGACCCTGACCCCGCCGCAGCTCAAGCGTCAAGCTGATCCTGGGCACTGGTGATGATTTGTCTAGCTTTCTCCCCATGGACGGCCAGACCGAAAAGCCTCTCCCAGGCCGCCACATAATCAGCGATCTCAGCCGGCTCGGACACCGACAGGAACCCCGAGACCAGCTCCACCGTGACCAACTCGCTATCGCTGATGACGAAGGTGTGCTCGGGCCATATCCGATGTCCGGCATGGGAGCGCTCAGCGTTCAACGGAATGATTCCTAGCGACACCGACGGCAGTCGCGCCGCAGTCAGCAGATACGACAACTGCTCGGCTTGCACCTGGGCGGGGACGACACGGTGATGGAGGACCTGCTCCTCCAGCAGGAACACGAACCGCGCGTCCGGACGCCGCAACACCCGTTGCCGCCCCATACGCTCATCCACCGCCGCAGCGACGTCGTCAACCTCGACGTGCTGCTCGATACGCACCGACTCAAGCGCCGCGGCGGTGTAGGCCATCGTTTGCAGCAGCCCTGGAACGACGTGCGTGCAGTAGGTGCGCATGAGCCTGACCCGCTCATACCGATCCCGGACAGACTCTTGGGCGCCCTTGAGGCCCCCGCGGTTGAGTTGCCGGTAGGTCAGCCACATCCGCTCGACGCTGGCCTGCTCGGCCAGCAACTCACGCATGCGCTGCTCGGCAGCCCCGCATATCCGGCACCACAGCCGGACATGCTCGGCCGACGCCGGACGGACGGCCCGCTCGATCTTCGAGATGTTCGTCGAGTCCCGCCATCCGGCCCGGCGCGCGAACTCCACACCGGAAATCCCGGCAGCCGTACGGAGCTCGCGGAGCTGATCGGCCAGTCGCTGCCGGGCGGCCTGCGCGCTGGACGAAGACGACGAGGGCATCGACCCTATCCAAGCGCAGCCACACGACCCACCTGCAACTCAACGGGCGAGCTGGAAACCGTCCGCCGATCGGTAGGCGCCACCTGTGGCAGAGAGGCCGTGGGGCGGAATCGAAGGTGACGCTGACACTCCGGTGGCCGGCGTCGAGGCTGCCTGCCTATGAGGCGCCCTCGCCGGGTCACTACAAACCAGGCTTGGCCTGCGCGGGCCTCGCGGTGGTGGGCTTGGGCGAGGGGCAGGCCGCCGTCGTGCAAGGCAACCGCTGACGGGACGCGGGGACTGTGCTGACCCGCTTGCAGATCCGCTGCGCAGCACGGGCATACTAGAACGTATGTTCGATCTGCTGACGGTCTGACGTGCGGATTCCGCCCGTAGTCACCTACCGGGCCATCGGTGGTCCTGCCTATCTGCTCGTCTGGGAGCAGCACCCTGACCGCACGTGGTGGGCTCGCCTCCTCTGGCTTGAGGTCCGTCGGGAGGGCCACATGGGGCGCCATGCGCGCGTGGCGGCCGGTGAGATCGCTCCCATCGCAGGGCAGGACTACAGCAAGGTCCCGCGCGAGCGGCTGGAATCACGGCACCATCCACCGAGCGATCCCACCGATCCCCGCGACCCGGTCAACCGGGCCATCAGCCGCAATCGCGGACAGGAACGTTATCGGCGAGCGGTTGAGCGGGGACGTCGTCAGCGGCCGGAGCCCGACTTCTGACAGGGGTGTTCGGTTTTGAGCGCTCCAACGTGGACGTCGTGGCCAGGGCAAATGCCGTTACAAATGCTCGTCTGCACGGTCCTGGAACGAATCGGGAGCTCTTGGGGAACACTCAAAGATGTGGACATCGAGTACCTCGACGGTGACGGCGCGCGGACCCAGTTCAGCGAGATCGAGGTGGTGTACGCCGAAGCGTTCCCGGGCTATGACCTCGGCAACTATCGGACCCGCATGGGCAACCTGCTTGCTCGATCCGGTTTTGAGGTGGTAACCGCGCGCCTTGACGGTGTGCTGGCCGGGTTCGCCTACGGGGCGCCGCTGCCTACCGGGTCGCCCTGGTGGGACGGGCTGGAACCCTCACCGCCCAAGGGGTTCACCGCCGAGACCGGGGAACGGACGTTCGCCGTGATCGATCTGGCGGTGCGACCCTCACATCGCAGCAGTGGCCTCGGACGCCGCCTGCTGGACGGCCTGCTCGCAGCGCGGCAGGAAGAGCGGGCCACTCTCGCTACAGCCCCGCACGAGCACGACGTTCAGGCGATGTATCGGCGGTGGGGTTGGCGGCATGTTGGCCGCACGCCTGGCGGCGAGGGCGAGACCGAGCCGTGGTTCGATCTCTACGTGATTGCCCCATCCGGCGCGCTGGAGGACAACAGTTCCCGATAGCCGGCGACGACCGGGAGATCACGGTCCCGAGCCGGGACGGCCTCGGAGACCTGGCGGGCCAAGCTCGTCACCATCACCGTCCGGTGCTCGGTGGGCTGAGTCTCGTAAACGATGTGGGCGTGTTGCACGCCCTCGGTGGTGTCCCCGGCGCGCACATGCCCAGCCGCGCGCAGCAAATCGAGTTGGACGCGCACACGCGGATCATCGCCTGGAAGGACCTGCGCGGCGCGGGCCACGGCGGTGTCGACTCTGTCGCGCTCGCCGGCGTGCGCATGGACCCACGCCTCGGTGTAGCGCAGGCGGTCCTCGGCCCACCCGGCGACCGACCGCACCTCACCGGTCACCGACGCCGGGAGGCAGCCGAAGATCTCCTCGCACATCCTCAGTTCCGCCGCGGCCTCCTCGCGGGCGCCCTCCAGGGCGAGCAACTGCGCGCGGACCGTGCGCACATGGAGCAGTCCTCGGCACGCCGTGCCCGAGGCGACCGCCTGATCCGCCTTGCGCAGTAGAAGCACCGAGGGCCGGTTCTCGTATAGACCGTGCACGATCTGCTCGCCGCGGATCCACAGGCTCAGATCCGCGTCGCGCGAGGCGTCCGCGGCGTGCTGCGCGGTGACCCACCAGTCACGGGCCATACGTGACTGCCCCATGTTGCACAACGTCTTGGCCATGAGCGCGGCCAGCCCGCCGGTGACCCTGTACCACGAGGGCAGTGACCGGTCGCCGGTGCGCTGGCCGGTGATCCGCTGGACCGTGACCAGGTCGGCGGCCAGGTCGCGCAGCAGCCTCTGAGGGGGCAGGAGCAGGTAGGTGTAGCCGTACTCGGCAACCGTCTCCTCCCACTCGTCCAGATGAGACGACTCGTCCCGGCCAATGACACGGTCAACGCCGTCGCGGATGCACTGGACGGCCTCGACTGCGGGGGAGGAGGCGGCACCGAGGGTGGCCAGTGCCTGCAGCAGCCGCCGTCGTTGCATCTCGTCGTCCTCACCCCGGTCGTCGGCGTGCACCCCAGGAATCACGCTACCGGCCTGAACTGGGGCTTCTGGTGTTGTCCGGGCGAGGTCAATGAGCAGCCCGCCCGCATCGAGGATGGCGTCGAGCCGGGCGGCTAACTGCTCGGACGGGCTCTTGTGCCCGTGGCAAAGCTTGGAAACGTGCCCGGCGTCGCATGGAACCTGCCTTGCCGTAGCGCGGACGCCGATCCCGCGGTCGGTCATCAGGCGGCGGAGCGCCTCACCGAAGGTCTCGTTGAAGGTCATCGTTCCCACCGTTTCATCCCGGTGCGACTACCACGAGCCGTTGGCCGCTCGGCCCGGTCAACGGACAACGTCTTCCACGCTAGTGCCGAAAAGCGGTCTTGTGGTGGGCGGAAGGTGACTCGGGACAAAGACGGCCTCGGCTGCCGGCGGGCAAACGCCGGTCGCTGTGGGGCTGACCGGAACGGAGTTCGGCTATGAGCAAGGTACCGACGCGAGACCGCCGTCGGCCTCTGGCCTTACTCCAAGGTAGCTGGCACCTGGGGTGCGGGATTACACCCGGCCAGGCGTTCACCCATCCCCTCGGACGTGCATGCGGACGGGTTAACGCCTCGTATGCGTGTATGTCCGCGCCCTCCGTATCCAGACAACTCCCCGTCAAGGAATCCAACATGCCCACAGCCGAGCCATCGCTCGCGGCCTCAGTCGCGTCCGACAAGGCGGACCTGAAGGCACGCCACCCCGACTGGAGCATCATCCGATCCGACCAGGGCCGTTGGTGGGCGCAGCGCTTCCCGGTGCCTCGGGAACTGTTCAACAAGCCGAACTTGCTCGACGCCGACAGCCCGGAGGCGCTGGACGCCAAGCTGATGGAACTGGCCGCGTCGTGACCGGCATTAGCAGTCACCCGGCCTTGGCGTTCAGTCGGCCGAGCACTGCCCGCATGTACAACTACTACCTGGGCGGGAGCGCGTGGTTCGAAGTGGACCGCGCTGCCGCCGAGGCTGTGCTCCGGTCCGCACCCGACGCCGGAGTTGTGGCGCGGGAGAACTTCCTGTTCGCCGGGCGCGCCGCCGCATGGGCGGCCAGGACCCATGGCATCGGTCAAGTCCTCGACATCGGCGCCGGGATCCTCAGCGGCGTACCCCTGCCGAGCGTGGAGGACCACGTTCACCAGGTGTGCCCTGGCGCTGTCGTGGTCAGCTGCGACAACGACCCCGTCGTCCTCGCCCATGCCCGCGGGCTTCGCCCTGGATACAAGCGGATCCTGGACGGAGACGTCAGGGACCTCGACACCATCTTCGGCAACCCGGACCTGAAGAAGAGTCTGGACGTTGCTGACCGCATGGTCGTGGTCTTGGCGGCCGTGCTGCATTTCGTCTCCGACGATCAGGTCAAGGGCGTGGTCGACAACCTGCGGCAGCGGCTGGCACCAGGCAGTGTCCTGGTGGTGTCGCACGCGACATCCTCCGCGACGGACCAGCGGCGGGTCTCCGGTATGGAGTTGGCGTACGTTGACGCCACCAGCCGCATCTACTTCCGCACAGAGGAAGAAATCGCGGGCCTCCTCGTCGACTGGGACGTGGTCGATCCGCCGGCGCTGTGTGACGTCGCCCGGTGGGGGATCCCTATCCCACGCGACGGGCAACCTGGTCGACACGTCCGGGTCGTCGGCATGGCTGCCGTCCTTCTCGACCCCCAGCATGGCCAGATTCGCGCGCCGGGTGGTGGCCGGTGAACGGCGACATGGCCTTCGACTGTCGCGCCGCCGAAGGCGAACGCAACGGGGGATACGACAGCAACCGTGCGGCGATCTCGCGCCTGTGGGCCTTCTGGGGCCGCGGGAAAGACTACAACCCGGCCGATCGCGCCCTCGGGGAAACCATCGCCGCGCGCTTTCCGCAGATCGAGTCGGTGGCCCGGCATCGGCTGGTGTTCCGCAGCCGGGTCGTGCGTGCCCTGGCCAGCGAAGGCGTCGACCAGGTGCTGGTCGCCGGTGTCGACATGCCCACACACGACGAGGTCCACACCATCGCCCAGTCGGTGAACCCGGGCGCCCGTGTCGTGTACGCCGACGCCGACGAGTTGGTGATGCTCCACGCTGGCGCCTACTTCAATAGCAACCGAGCGGGTACCTGTGCGTTCGTGCGGGCGGGACTGGACAATCCCCGCGCGGTGGTGTCGGGTGCCGCCGATGCCTTGGACCTGGATCGGCCGGTGGCCGTGCTGCTGATCAACAGCTTGGACGTCCTCAGTGACCCCCAGGCGGTTGCAGCTGTGTTTGCCTTCCGGAAAGCTCTGGTGGCCGGTAGCCGCATCGCCTTCTGCCACCTGACCGCCGAGTATGACCGCGGCTTGGGCTCGCTCGGGAGCATGTGCGCGGGCATCAGCCCTGGCCCGCTGTGCGTCCGCAACCCCGCAGCGCTTGAGACCTTCTGCACCGGGATGGAGTTGCTTACGCCGGGGCTGGTGCCGGCGCCGGTGTGGCGCCCGGACCCCGGCCCGTGGCAGGTTCCGACCTCGGTCGATCTGTGGTGCGCCGTCGGGGTGTTGCCATGACGGCTCGTCCCCTTCAGGCGCCGGTTAGGCGAGGCAGCGACGAACCGTCTGGACAGGCCCGTGCCCGCGCACACGAGTTGGTTGAGCGCCTCGCCTCCCGAGGGCTGCACGCGTCGGTGGCGCCGAACGCCGCTGGCCCGGCGGATGCGATGGCGGTGACGGCCCAGCGAGTGGACGTCCATCCTCACGTCGGCCGGATGGTATTCCTGCTGCCCGCCCGAGGGCTGGACGGCCTGTACTGGCATTGGCGACGGCGCTTCTCCAAGCACCCGCGGGCTGGGGCTTGCTGGTTCCAGCCATTCTGCCGGGCCGACGACATCGTCAGCGCCGTCGAGGCCATCGCCGCGGCGATCGACGCTGATGTACGTGCCCGCGCCCGCCTGAAGCACGCTGCGGACGCCAGACCGGACGCAACGGAAGAACCCGACCGGGAGGTACTGGTCTACGTCGGACACCGCGTGCATTCGCTGGTGAGCCGGATGCTGGCTCGGCTCAAGGCGATCGAGAAGGAGTACGAGGACCCCGATCTCCTCGACGAATTGTACGCGCTCGACCACATGGCGACCCAGCTGCGCCGTGCCGCCGAGCGGATGGCGGTGCTCGGCGGCGTTACCGCGCGGCGTGCCAAGTCGCCGATGCTGATGTCCACGGTCCTGCGCCAGGCGATCGCCGAGGTCGAGCAGTTCAGGCGGGTCGGGCTGGTCCTTCCCGAGCGTGATGTGCCGGTCGTGGGGCACGCGGGTCCGTCGGTCATTCATGTGCTGGCCGAACTGGTGGAGAACGCGACACGGTTCTCCCGCCGTGACACCACCGTGCTCATGGCGCCGGTTGAGACTCCGGACGGGCTGGGCGTCGAGATCCGCGACCAGGGCCTGCCGCTGTCGGCCGAGAAGCTGGCGGACCTGCGGCGGATCCTGTCCGGGC
The DNA here is from genome assembly GCF_040643275.1 of Spirillospora sp. NPDC047418. Classification (NCBI taxonomy): domain Bacteria; kingdom Bacillati; phylum Actinomycetota; class Actinomycetes; order Streptosporangiales; family Thermomonosporaceae; genus Spirillospora; species Spirillospora sp. NPDC047418. Next base: position 47,974 of record NZ_JBEYTW010000052.1, on the reverse strand, counting down.
CGCGCGAGACCAGCTCCCGCGAGCAGGTCAGGCAGGGCCAGATCGGCGTGCTGGTGGTCGCGCGGCTCGCCGATCGTCTCGGCCTGCGGGTCGAGTTGCATCCGGAGGAGGCCGGGACGCGAGCCCTGGTCGTCCTTCCGCCGGCGCTGCTGGTGGACACGGCTCCGGCCCCGAATCAGGCCGCAAGCCCTGCCGAGAGCACCGCCCGGCACACGGGGGAGCTGTCCCGCCGCCCAGCTCGCGTGGCCACTTGGCCTGCCATGACTTTGGCTGATCCCGTCATCGTCCCGGCGGCGGCAGCGGCTGGGAGTTCCCTGGACGCGGCCGCAGCGCCTGTGGCCTCTGCTGCGTCCTTGCCATGTCCGCTAACGGCGGCCGAATCCTCGGGGACGTCCGAACCGCACCAGGACGGCAAACCTCCGCTGCCTCGGCGGAGCCAAGCGGGGCCGTCCGCCCAAGCCCCCCGGCCCGCAGCCGAGGCGCCGGCCCAGCCACCGAGCCTCGGGCTGATGGCGGCCTTCACTGCCGGGATGCGGAAGGGACGGGTCGCCGCCCAACAGGACGACATCACCGAGCCGGAGACCGGCTGAACCCCCTCTCGCAGTACGGAGTGACGAGCATGACGACGCGCATGACCTCTATATCGGCCACGTCGACACCGGCCGATGAGGGACTGAGTTGGCTTTTGGACGAGTTCGTGGGCAGGGTGATCGGCGTCACCGCCGCCCTGCTGGTCTCACGCGACGGCCTGAAGATGGCGACCGCCCGCCTGGCCGATGACCAGGCTGACAAGGCCGCGGCGTGGTTTGCCAGCTTGCACTCCCTGGCGCGGTCGGCCGGCGCCATCAGCGGCATCAAGGCCAGCGGGTTCCGGCAGGCCGTCATCGAGGACGACGGTGTTCTGGTGTTCGTGGTGAGCGCCGACTACGAACGGCACGGCGGCAGGGGACTGGTCGGCAGCGTGCTGGGGGTGCTGGCCCGCCCGGACGCCGACCCCGGCGTCATCGGCCACGAGATGGGCCTGCTGGTGGGCAGTGTGGCCGATCACTTGGCCACCCGTACCCGAGGCGACGCCCACTCCGGCCCACGTTCCGATACCCGCAGCAGGGAGGCCCGGTGACATGGCGGGCACTCCAGCCCCTTCATTTCCGCCGCGCCCGCAAGGGCCCCGCCGAGCTATAACAGGCCGTGAGCCCTGGGATACCTACGACACCGAGGACGTCCGTCCCTACGCGATCACCGGCGGCCGGACCCGCCCCAAGCATGCGATGCGCCTTGTCACGCTGATGGAGGTGGCGGACACGGCCCGCGCCGTGGGGATGGCCCCCGAGGCCGTCCGGGCCGTCGAGATGTGCCGCCTCCAGCCGTGCTCGGTCGCTGAGATCGCCGCTCTGATCGACCACCCGATCCACGTCACCAAGATCATCCTGTCCGATCTGGTCGACCGTGGGGCGCTGGTCATGGCCCTGCCCGGCCCCGGCGCGCCCGACCAGCTGCAACTGCTCGAGGCGCTGCGGTCCGGCCTGGAAACGAGGCTCTCCGATGTCGCCTGACTCTGAGCCGTCCAGCCCGGCCGCCCGCAGGATCCCGGCGAAGATCTTCGTCAGTGGCGGGTTCGGGGTCGGAAAGACCACGCTGATCGGCGCAGCCAGCGAGATCGAGCCGCTGACCACCGAAGAATGCCTGACCGAGATCAGTGACGGGATCGATTCCCTGACCGGGGTCGAGCGCAAGTCCACCACCACCGTCGCCCTGGACTTCGGCCGCCTCACCTTCACCGAGCAGCAGATGGTGCTCTACCTGTTCGGTACGCCCGGACAGGACCGGTTCTGGTTCACATGGGACGACCTGGTCATCGGCGCGGTCGGCGCCGTGGTGCTGGTCGATACTCGGCGCCTGGCCGATGCCTTTACCGCGGTCGGCTACTTCGAGCAGACCCAGTTGCCGTTCATCGTCGCGATGAACGAGTTCGACGATGCCCCCTACCGCTACTCGCCCACCCAGGTCCGTGAGGCCCTCGAAGTTCCCGGTCACGTGCCGATCGTGCGCTGTGATGCGCGCGACCAGCGTTCCGCCATCACCGTTCTGCTCACGCTGGTCGGTCACGCCCTCACCCAACACCCCACGCCCCATCCGCCCATCGGAGCACCTGCATGAGATACGACGCCGACGCTGGCCTGGAGGTCCCCACCTGGCACGACCAGGCCGAGGAGAGAGTGAAGCTATTGGCCGAACTCGGCCTGGGAGAACCGGACATCGAGTTCGACCGGTTCGCCGCTCAGATCTCCGGCACCTTCGCCGCCGAACTCGGCGACCACGCCCAGAACCTGTACGCGATGGTGAACCTGTTCCTGCGCGAGGAGCAGACCTTCGTCGGGCTGCACAACCCGCCGGGCATGCGCCCGGTGGATCGCACCATGCGACCCGACCACGGGTTCTGCCCCGAAATGCTCGATCGCACTAAAGCGCTCGTTCTGGCTGACGTGTGCGCAAAGCCGCAGTTCGCGTCCAATCCGGTCGTCGACCGGCTCGGGGTGCGGACCTACGCGGGGGCGCCACTCATCCACGAGCCGACCGGAACCGTGCTGGGCAGCGTGTGCGTGGTGGGGACCCGGGCGCTCCCCAATGAGACTCGCCAGACCTCGCTGGATCTGATCAAAAGGCACCGCGACGAGTTGGTGGACCTGCTGGCCGCCGGCACCGGCCGCGGCCGACACAGTTCCGGCTCTCGGAGCGGCTGACACCTGGCCGCGGCAATGACGTCTGCCGGGTCCGACCGCTCGGCAACGGCCCCAAGTGGAAAGGGATGGTGTCCGTGTTCGAGACTGACGACCACCGTGACCTGCGCAAGACTGTCCACGACTTCGCCGAAGGCGAAGTCGTGCCCCGGGTTGCCAAGATGGAATCCTCCGCCGCCATCGACCTCGTCCTGCCCACCCGCATCGCCCGCCAGGGGTGGGTCGGGGTGACCATCCCTCGCGAGTACGGCGGCATGGGCGCCGGTCACCTCGCCAAGACCATCGTGATCGAGGAACTGGCCCGGGTGTCGGGGGCGATGGGCGCCATGGTCCAGGCGTCCCAGCTCGGCGCAGCCAAGATCATCCACTTCGGTACCGAGGAACAGAAACAGCGGTGGCTGCCACCGATCGCTGCCGGCGAGTGCCTACCGACGATCGCGGTGACCGAAGAGGGATCGGGCGGGAACGTGCTGGACATGCAAGCCGACGCCCGCCGCGACGGCGACGACTGGATACTGAACGGTCGGAAACTCTACGTTGGCAACTCCCACATCGGACATGTCCACGGCGTCATCGTCCGCACCGGCGGCGACGACACCCGCAGGTCCCAAAGCCTCTCGGCATTCCTGGTGGAGCACGACCGGCCCGGCCTGACGCTCGTCCCCTACCAGCCATGCCTGGGGCTGCACGGGTTCAGCTTCGGCGACCTGGTCTTGCAGGACGTCCGAGTTCCGGCCCACAACATGATCGGCGACGAGGGTGCGGGACTCGACGTCGCCTACAGTTCGTCCCGCCTGTACGGGTGCCCGAACCTGACAGCCGTCGCGCTGGGCATCCACCAGGCGCTGCTGGAGGAGACCGTCCGGTTCGCCAAGGACCGCCACCGCCGAGATGCCCCTCTCACCGCGCTGCGCACCATCGAGCAGCGCATCGGACAGATCAACGAACGGACGATGACCGCCCGCACACTGGCCTACCAGGCCGCGCACATGCTCGACCTCGGGCAACCCTGCGACGACGAGCTGATCAGCGCCAAGTACCGCGGTGTGGAGTCGCTGATGGAATCGGCCTTGGCCGCGATGAAGATCCACGCTGCGGCGGGACTCCGGCGCGACCGCCCTATCGAACGCCTGGTGCGGGACGCCTTCCACATCGACGCACCCGCCGGGACCGGAGACATCCAACTGCAGCGCCTCGCCGAGTCCGCCCTCGGCACCGGTAAAGGCCAGTGGTCGCGTCGCCTGACCCACGTGACCGCCCACCACCCGACGTCGGCTCCACCCGAAGCCGCACAGGAGTCTGCCGCCTGACCTGCGGTGCGGCCCCTGGAAATCACGAGCCCCCGATCCCGGGGCCGCACCGCCTCCCCTTCCCTTCGTCGAAAATCCAGTGCTCATGACTTCACCTGACCTACTCACACCCGCCGAGGTCGCCGCCCTGTTCCGGGTGGACCCCAAGACCGTTACCCGCTGGGCACAGCAAGGCAAGCTCTCCGCGATCCGCACGGTGGGAGGCCACCGCCGCTACCGTGCCTGCGAAATCCACGAGCTGCTGAACGTGGAACGAGCCTCCCGCCGGTACGCCGGGCTGGAGGCGCTGGTCGACAACCACTACGACGGCGATCCCACCCGCGTGCTACTGGACATCGCCGACCGGTACGGCCTCGCCGTCACCATCCTGAATCGGGCCTGGTTCACCCAGTTCATGCGACGCGACCTCACCGACCTCGAATGGAAACGCATTGCCGCAGAACTCGGAAACTTCAGCGGCACACTCCACCAAGAGTGCGCCGGGCAGCTGCTCGACTACGCCTCCACCGTGCTGAGCACCGCGGGCATTCCCCTCCCGGACACGGCCGCCTCCGAACTACCGTCACCACCCACCCAAGTCCGAGGGGGCCAGGACGCCGACGCCAGCGTCAACGCGCTCAGCGCCACGTCCGGCAGCACAGCGCAACGGGGACAGACTTCGCCGCGCGCCGATGTTCCAGCACTCACATTGGACGACGTTGACCGGCTGGTGCCGCATTCGGCACGGATCTGGGACTACATCCTGGGCGGCATCGATTACTACGAGGCCGACCGACAGGCCGCCGACACCTTCCAAGAGGTTTATCCCGACCTCGCACACCTGGTCGTGAGCCAGCGCAGTTTCAAGCGCCAGGCGATCGGATACCTCACCAGTCGGCAGGTGCGGCAGTTCATCGACATCGGCCCAGGCCTTCCGTCCCCGAAAGATCTCACCGACACCCACATTGTCGCGGGATCGGCAGCCCCCGACGTTCGTACCGTCTACGTCGACAACGACCCGCTGGTGACCATCCGCATCCAGGAACGGCTGAACCGTGACCCGGCCAGCGGCGCCGGCCTCGTCCACGCCGACGTCGCCGACACCGAAACCATCCTGGCCGGCGCCGCTCACCACCTCGACCTCCGCCAGCCGGTCGCGATCCTGCTCATCGGGGTCATGGGCCACATCGACAACACCGACGACGCCCACGCGATCGTGCGCCGCCTGATGGACGCGCTGGCACCGGGCAGCTACCTGGCGCTGTCCGATGCAACCAGCACCAGAACCGCGCTCATCTTCGCGCAAGAGACTTACAACGGCACTGGTGCTGCCCCCTACCGGCTCCGCACCCCCACCCGGATTGCCGAATTCTTCACCGGCCTCACCCCGGTCGAGCCCGGCCTGGTACCGCCGACGCTCTGGCAGCCCAGCCGGCCCCCGGCGGGAGGCGTCAACACCGACGCACGCTGCGCCGTGGCCAGGACGTGATGCCCCCAGCCCCTTGTCCGACACGACAGCACTCCGGACACCCGGCCGAACGCCCCAAAATCAGCCATCCTCGCCTAAGGAACCTGCGCGATGACGCACCTTCGGCTCAGCTACGTCAACGTCGAGCACGGCGGCCGGACCGACGCCGGCTACTCCTCCTACTCCGGTGACGGCGGCGCCTACGACTACAGCAAGGTCGCTGGGATGTTCCACGACGGCGACTGGCCCGACATAGCCGTGGTCGGTGAGGGCGACCGGTACGAGTTGAACGGCATGGAAGGCGCCTACGAGGCCGCCGCAGCGCTACGAGACGCGGGCGGCCCCGCCTACGTCCCGCACCCCTGCTCGCTGCCCCGCGAGTGGGGCATGTTCGCACCCGTCATCTACGTCAACCCGCACAAGGTCGTGGTCCGCCGGTTCTACTCCCACCGGCTCCCCGACTTCGCCGCCCGCAACCGCAACCTGATGCTGTTCACCCTCCCCGGCCGCGCCGACCCCATCCGGGTCGCCGCCACGCACGGCGACATCTACTCCGGCGACACCCGCCTCGCCGACAACCGGCGGTTCGACCGGCTCGCCGACCCGGCCATCCCCTGCGCGCTCCTGGGTGACTGGAACACCGTCCCCTCCGGCCCCCACTTCGAGCCCGCCGACATGAACAAACCCGGCCTCCACAACCCACGCGCGATCAACTACCGCGTCCAGTTCCACGGCGGCCCCAGGCAGGCCGGACCCCACATCTACGACACCCGCGCCCTGGACGCCCTGATCGGATGGTGGAACCCCGACACCCGGCAACGGGAAGGCGGCGTCGGCTTCCACCACGCCGCCGAAATCGCCCAGGACTTCACCCCGACCCAGATCGAGAGGCCCAACGGCCGCCAATGCCTGGCTATCGACGGCATCCTCCTCAACGACCCTCTCCGGGACGCCTACGTGTCCGGCTCATACCGCGTCCACGACTTCCGCGACCCCGACCACCCCGACTCCGACCACAAACGCATCTCGATCACGGTCGACGTCTGAACCATCGTAGGTCGCACCACTTCCCCTCCCGAATGCTCCACGCTCCCGCCGACATGCGCGCAGGCCGGGACGTCGGACCACCACGAGTAGAAGGGGTACCTACCTGACGCGCGTACGAGGGGGCGAAAACCAGCGGAGGCGCCGCGCCCGCGCCGCGTGCTACGAAAAGTAAGAGTTTAAGGAGAAAAGGGACGCTCAAAAGCATTTGGGGCTTTAAGTCTCATACCAAGAATGAGCGACTCTCCGTTAAGGTCGGAGAATGCGAATAGGCGCGCCACAACATTGGCGTGATCAGGCGGCGCCGCTAATGTCCGGAAAATGCCACGTCATCGAACTGGCCGGATAAGCCAGGAGTGGCTCGGGCAATGATCCTGGGCGCACGGGGATGGGGCGGCTCGCGCGCGTCCGGTGGCTGCCGCGGGTGGCAGCCACCGGCGCGCCCGCTGGCGGATGCGGTCGGCGTCAAGCCGTCGTCGATGACCGCGCCTGTGGACCTCGCGCCCCGCGGCCGCCGCCTCAAGCCGACCTCGATCACGGCCTCGCGCAGCGACTGACCGCCACGAAAGCGATATGCACACGTTCTGATGTGTGATCCATGAGCGCGGGATGGCCTGGCTGACGCACGCACTGCGGAGTTCTACAGGCGTGGCGGTGTCTTAGGTGGCGACGTAAACGGCGTAGACGGGCTGGTTGGTGACTCTGTCGTCGATTCACAATTGTCTAGTAATTCGTGGATGGGTTTTGGGAATTCAGTTGCAGCCAGTGCGGCTTCGTGTTGGTTGGCGATTGTTGTCCGGTGTGCGATTAGGTGGGCTTCTTGGGTGGCGGGATTTGGTTCCGGGGCGAGAACTCGGATGGCTTGGCCGATGGTGGTGATGGTTTGGTGGCCTTTGGTCTGGGCTTTTTCGTAGCGGGTTGAGAGTTCCCAGGCTGTTGCTGGTACGCGGGGGATGTGGGTGGGGTATTTCTTTTGGCGGTCGAGGGCGTGGAGGGTGGCTGCGTCGTTGATGGCGGCGTGGTGGTGGGCGGCGAGTGTGTTGCAGGCTTCGACGGCCTTGAGGGTGACGGTGGCGAGTTGGGCCGCGTGGGTGGGGGTGGGGGCGAGTTGGTGGGGTGGTTTGAGGTGGGGTGAGGCGCGGGGGCTGGGTGTCCAGGCGGGGTCGGTGTGGATGAGGCGGCCGAGGCGGATGATGAGGTCGCCGGCGTCGGTTGCGGGGCCGTTGGCGGGGTGGCCGTGGTGGCCGATGTGGGTGTCCCAGTGTCGGACGATGCTCTTCCAGGCGGTGCGGAGGTGGCGGAGGTCGAATTCCGCCCGTTTGATCGCGGGTAGGTGGTCGGGCCGGTTGAGTTCGTTGATGCGGTAGATGAGTTGGCGGATGGTCTTGTGGTTGAGGTCGCAGATGATGGCGGCTGCGCGGGCGAGGTAGCGCCAGGTGGTGACGGAGGTGGCGGTGGTGGGGTTGCTGAGTCGGTGGATGCTGGCGTTGATGCCGGCGAGGACTTGATCGCTTGTTTCGCCGATTTCGGGTGGGATGCGGTCGGGTGTGTGGTGAAGGGGGATGGCGGTGATGGGTGGTAGGGGCTGGTTCTCGCTGTAGATGCGGGCGAGGACGGCGGCTTTGAGCAGGAGCGGGCCGGCTTGGTCGGTTGGGGTGGCGGTGCCGTAGGCGAGGTGGCCGAGGGTCGCGGTGTGGGTGCTGAGCTGGTGCAGCAGGGCACGGGCGGTATCGGGGGCGGCGATCACCGCGGCGTTGACGGATGTCGCTTGGTCGGGGTTGGTGGGGAAGTGGGTGGCGAGCAGGTCCAAGCCGCAGCCCAGGGCGATGGAGGCGGCGCGGAGTTTTGCCGCCAGGGGTGATTGCGGGGTTTGGGTGGTGGCGGGTGGGCCGAGGTGGTGTTCGGCTTGTTTGATGAGGGTGCCGGCGCGGTGGGCGGCGTCCCGGACCCCGGCGTCGACGGTGTCGGTGTCGGGGTGGGGGGTGCCGAAGCTGGCGGCGATCTGGTCGTGGTAGCGGGCTAGGACGTGGGTGAGGCGGGCCAGTTCGGGTGGGGCGGTGTGGTGGCGCAGGTCGTGGTGCAGGGGCGGGGTGTAGAGGCGGTGGTGCAGGTCGGTGAGGTGCTGGTCGGCGAGTGCGGTCATCTCTCCGAAGGTGGCCATGGGCGGCTACCGGAGGGTGTCGCGTAGGCGGCCGGCGTGGAGGGCGGCTTGGAGGCAGGCCATCTTGTCGTCGGGGTCGCCGGTCAGTTCGGCGGCCCGGACCAGGTTCTGGGAGACGGTGGTGGCGAGGTGGAACAGGGCGTCGGCGGTGGCGTCCAGTTCGGTGTGGTCGGTGGCGGGTGTGGCGTGCAGGGAGGGGGCTTGGCGGAGGGCTTGGTGGGCTTGGACGGCTTCGCCTTCAGCCATGCCCCAGGCGATGAATCCGTCGGGTTGCTGGGCGGCGTAGGCGGTGATGACGCGTTCGGCGTGGGCCAGGTCGTTGAGGGCGGTGGTGAGGATCTCGGTGAACCAGGTGTGTCGGACGTCCTGGTGGTGGTGTTCGTTGGTCATTGGGGTGTCCTCCGGTGGGACGGGTGGGCTGTCGCGGGCGGTGCCGGCCGGTTCAGCCTGGCGCCGGCCGTGGTGTGGCGGCGGTGGGGCGTGTTTCTGTGGACAACGGCAGGCTGCTCGGTGGCTGGGTTCGGGTGGTCGGGTCCGGGCGGTCAGGACTGGGCGGTCAGGACTGGGCTGCGGGAGAGCGCGGCGGCTCCTCACGGCCGTGGGGGTGCGGGCCTGCCGTGGGCGGGCTCGGGTTGATGTCGGTGTAGGAGTCCGTGGCGGCGGCTGTGGTGTCGGTGGATTGGTGTCTGCTCGGGGTGGGGTGCGGGGCGAGTACGTCGTGCAGTCGGGTTTGGGTGATGCCGCTCCAGGTGCTCAGCGCGGCTAGGAGCCGCCGCCGGTCGTGTTCGAGGGCGTGCCGGGCTGGTTCTGGGGCGTTCGCGAGCCGGGTGGTGATGGTGGTGTAGAGGTCTTCGGCCTGGTCGGCGTGGTGGACGGTGCCCAGGGCCGTCTGGGTGGGCGGGAAGGCAGGCGCGGGTGCCAGGTGGGTGGCGGGTTCGGCGTAGATGAACGGGATGCCGGGGACCGCGATCAGGAAGGTCGTGTCAGGGTCGGGGCCGGTGGTCTGCCAGCCGATGACGGTGCCGCACCGGTCGTCGTGGCGGGTGAGACGGACCTGGTCGCCGACCTTGTACGGGGCGTCCTCGGCGACTTCTGCGGCGTTGAGGGCGCGGCCGGTGCTGAGGGCGGAGGTGAAGTTGATGCCGTGCTGGTGGGCGTAGTGCTCCAGGTCGCAGACCAGCGCCGCGAGCAGCGCTTGGGTGTAGAAGGCGTCACGCTGCAGGAGCGAGGGCTTGCCGGGGAAGGCGTCGTTCTCGTAGGCGGTCAGGGCGTGGGTGGCGCGGTCGAGGCGTCTGCCGGCAAGGGGCATGGCGGTCACCTCAGGGCCGCGGCGACGTTGCCGGCGTGGTGGACGGCGCGCAGGCACGCCACCCGGTCGGCGGGCTTGGTGGTCTTGGAGGCGACGTTGAGGAGCGCTTCGGCCACGGCCATCACCAGTGCGGCGATGGCCTCGGTGAACTCGGGGATCTCGGTGTCGGGCATGGAGCGATCGGGCCAGGCCAGCGAGGGGGCCTCGGCGAGCGCCCACCAGGCGTCGGATACGTCCGCGAGTGCGGTCCGGTAGGCGTCCTCGGGTACGGCTTGGGCCAGGACGGTGGCGGCGCGCTCGATCAGATCCAGCCCCATGAAAGCGGCGGCCAGGAGCGCGGGCAGGGAGTCGGCGGTCTTGATCTGCCGGGTGGCGTAGTCGAAGAAGTGCTTCAGCGGAACCTCCATGGTGTCGATGCCCGCGGCCTTGAGGGCGCCGTGGCACAAGCAGTCGTGGTGCGGCGAGTGTTGTGCTGGAGTCTGTGCAGGTGAAGCTGGCTATGGGCGGTGTCGGTGGTGTGGTGCGGGAGAGGTGGCGGGACGCTGCCGGGCGGCGGGTTGGTGACCGGTGAGCTCTTGGGCCAGCGGGATGGGGAAGTCGCGCGCGGCGAGCTGGGCCGGGCTGAGCGCTGTCCCGGCGGATGCAGGTGGGGTGGTGAGGCGCGGTTCCACTTTGGCCAGCAGCAGGTCGGTGACCTCGCGTTCGTCGATGACGTTCCAGGCCGTGAGGGCATCCAGTAGGGCGTGGTGGTCGTTGAGGTCCTCTTGTGCCGGCTGGACACCGTTCAGGTCGGCGCGGCCGATCCGGGCCATGGTCTCCACGAGGGTCTCTTCGGCCCGAAGCGGGTTGCCGATGACGCCCTGGCTGGTGGGTGTGGACGGGAAGGGCGGGGCCGGCTTGAGGTCGGCGGCGATGATGGTGCGGCTGCCTGTCTGGCCGAGGAAGTGCACGTCGTACTCGGTGGGGCCGTCGTGGGGGACCAGGAGTCCGGTGACGGTGCCGCGGGTCGGTGCGCTGAGCAGGATCGCCTCGTCGGCGGCGGGTCCGTCGAGTTGGACGGTGGTGCCGATGGCGAGGACGTCGGGGCTGTTGTGTTCGCTGAGGTAGTAGCCGTTGGCTTGGGCGAGGATGTCGTTGAACTCCAGGCCGCGGTGGTCGGCGTAGTGCATCAGGTCGATCAGCAGATCGCCGAGGAGTTCGCGGGCGTGGACGGTGTTGCCGCGATGGTCGAGGTGTTCGGTCTCCTCGAACAGCGCTTGGAAGGCGTCCAGGGCTGCGGCTCCGAACTCGGCGAATTCGGCGGTGCCGGCTTCGGTCATGCAACCTCCATGCGTGTCGGTCGGGTGGTGTGACGGGCGAGGAGTTGGGCGGTCAAGGGCGATGCCTGCGCGGGCGTGGCGGGTTGTCCGGCTTGGGCCTGGTGGCTGCCGGTGAGTCTTCGGAGTTGGAGGGGCCCGGCTGCTGGGGCGGGTCGATGATCCCGGGGATGCGCAGCACGCACTCGGGATCCTGTCCGGGGCCGGAGGATTTCAGTTCGGTGATGAATCCCCGGTGGGGTTCGGCGCCGTGGTTGCGGAACTGGACTTCGGTGTTGAGGCGGAAGCTGTAGCGGGGGTTGGTGAGGGCGCCGCCGCGGTCGAGGCGGGCCTGGACGAGGGCGTCCAGCAGGTCGACCACGTCCAGGTGGTTGCCTTCGCCGTAGTTGATGAGGTCGACGACCAGGGGCGTGCAGGAGTCCTTCGGCTTCGGCGTGGTCGGTGCGGTGCCCGTTGGCCAGGTCGCCGAACAGGTGCTGCTGGTAGGCGTCCAGCGCCAGCGCGGTCGCTTCCATGCGCTCGTTCATGCGTGCACCGGTCCCGGAGCCGGGGCCGTGGTGGCGGTGGTGAAGCCGAGCCAGCCGGTGGGGACGGCCACGAGGCGGGCTTCGTGCGGGGCGAGGTGCTCGTTTTCGGTGCACTGGTAGAAGGGGCCGCGTGGGCCGAGGAGGACGGGGAGTTGGTGGTCGAGGTGGTCGCGGTACCACAGGGCCATGCCTGTGGCGCCTTGCAGCCGCATCGCTTCCCAGGCGAACCACAGTGCGGTGAGGCGGGAGATGGCCTCGCCGTGCCGCCACCATTCGGCGCACCAGCGGAACTCTCCGCCGAGCGTGCGCCGGTACATCGGGACGAAGTGCTCGCTCACCCAGGCGGTGACATCCGGGTACAGCGACTCGGAACGCCTGCCGGCGTTCGCGGACGGGGCAGGATCGGACATGAAGCTGAAGCCTCCAAAGCGGTGGATGTGTGCATGTGAAGGCCCCTTTCTCTGCGGACGTGGACGTGTGCGGAGCGTGGTGCGGGGTTAGGTCGGTGGTGCGGGCTAAGTCGTGGGCTCGGTGTCGGGGCGGTCGTGGTGGCGGCGGGCGGCCTCGGCGATCGCGGCGCTGGCGGTGGTGATGGCTTTGCTGATGGGGGCGGCGTGCGGCCCGCTGTACCAGGGGCGGAGCCGGATGAGGGCGGGTTTGGTGCCGGTGGCCAGCAGCAGGGCGGTCCCGGCGGGCAGGGCGCGGATGTCGGCGCCTTCGAGGATTTCCTGGCGGCGCAGGGAGATCTGTTCGCTGGCGCGTCCGTCGCTGTAGGTGATGGATCGGACGGGCACGTCGTGCTGTCCGATGAGGGTGGCCAGGTCGCGCACGAGCCGCGGCGAGTCGATGCCGGCGCCGATGAGTTTGCGGGTGGCGGCGCCCCAGAGTGCGGCCATGCCGGGTTCGCCCCAGACGGTGACGCCCTGCTCGTAGCTTTGCAGGATGGTGACCGGGATGATTCCGCGTGAGCCCAGGTGGGAGTACAGCTGGGGCAGGTCGGCGATGCGGCAGATGTTGGCGGCCTCGTCCAGTGCGACGATCAGGGGAGGGTCGAGGCGTCCGCCGGCTTGTTCGGCGCGGCGTTCGGCGGCGCGCATGGTGGTGTCGGTGAGTGCGGCTATCAGCGGCGCGGCGGCCGATAGCGACTTCGACAGCAGGTACAGGGTGTCGCGTGAGCCGGCGAACGCGTGCGGGTCGAAGACGGGCAGGCCGCGGTCGGGGGTGACCCAGGCGAGGATCTCCTGGTCGCGGAGGGCTTTGGCGGCGGTGCGGGCGGTCTGGTAGATCCCGTCCCTGGTCTCCACTGCGCCGTTCTGGGTGCCTTTCAACGAGGAGGCCATCAGCTGGAACCCGGCCTCCTGGAGCAGTTCGATCGGGGTCGGGACGGCCGGCTCGTCCAGCCACCGGGCGACGTGGTGCAGTGACCGGGCGGAGGTGGCGGCGGCCAGGAACAGGGCGCACAGCAGGTCTTGCGCGGCCGGCCCCCACAGGTCCTTCTTCTGGCCGTCGTCGACGGTGAGGACGAAGTGCCCGGCCAGGCGGTGGGCGTCTTCGACGGTGGACAGTCCGGCGAGCGGGTTCCACCACCAGGCTTGCGGCTGGTAGGTGATGTGCTGCGGATCGAACAGCCAGATCTTCCCGCCGCTGCGTTCGGCGCGGACGGTCGCGATGGCCGACCACAGGTCGGCCTTGTTGCTGGTCGCGATGACCGGTCCGGGCGCCGACAGCACGTGCGGGATCGACTGGGTGGTCGTCTTGCCCGACCGCGGCGCCATGAACGCCACGACGGTGTCCTCGAACGAGGCGAACAATGTCGGCCCGCTCCGGTCGCCCGGCAACAGGACGTCCCCCAGGACGAGACCGATGTCGTCTGGCTCCAAGTCACTGGGGTCGGATTTGGCGAGAGAACGCCGCAGCGCGATCGCCTTGCGTGCGGTCGCGTCCGGCTGGAGAGCGGTCAGTCCGGGGTTGTCGCCGAGCGCGGCAACTGGATCCCCAGGCTGTGGAAAACGTCGCGCGATCTTCGGCCAGATCTCCCAGACGGCGCAGGACAGTGCAATGACCAGCAGAAGGAGGATGAACAGGACAAGCCATGTCGGTGTCCCCGGCCAGGCCAGATCGGTCCGTCCCCGGGCGAGGGTGACCGCGAAGTCGGTGCCGAACGGCATGACCGTCCCGCCCGCCGCGACCGCTCCCAGCTTGGCCGCGGCCCACACGATCCACAGCCCGGCGATGGGTGTCCAGCAGGCGGCGAGTATCAGCCATGCGGCGCCGGTGTTGGAGTGCCACAGTGATGCGCGTGGCCCCAATGCCCGGGTCATGCGGTCGTCCGGATGGCGTGGTCGGTGTCGTAGAGGTCGGTTTCGGGGCCGACGAGGGAGAGTTCGACGGGGATGCCGAGGCGTTCGCCGGTTTTGATGAGGTATTTGCCGCGGCCGGGGTGGCGGGCGCCGGGTTGCCAGGAGTCGGGTGCCGACCAGGAGGTGACGAGGTGCTGTTCGGGGCCGGTGAGCGGGGTGATCTGGTGGACGCGGGCCAGTTCGCGGGGCGGGAGTCCGGCCAGGACGGTGATGGCGGAGCGGTCGGCGAACCCTTTGGCCTTGGCGCGGTCTTCCTCGGTGGCCAGCGCGTCCAGGTCGGCGAGGGAGTGGGTGATCATGACCGAGGCCATGCCTTTGGCGCGGTTGAGGCGGGTGAGGGCGTCGGCGTGCTCGACCAGGCCGGGGGCGCCGCGTAGCGCGCGCCACAACTCGTCCATGACGCCGAGGTAGGAGCGGCGCGGGGCGGCGCCCAGGTCGGCGAGGGCGGTGGCGGCGTCGACCATGCCGAAGGCGTAGGCCCAGGTGCACAGCATCGCGGCGGTGAGGAGTTTGTCGCCGGCGGCGCGGACGCGGGAGATGTCGACGCTGATCGCGGGCGCGTCCAGGTCCAGCGGCCGGGTGGTGGCGGCGTCGAACACCCCGGCCAGGGACCCGGATATGAGCAGGTCGAGGGTGAAGACCAGGTCGCGGGTCTGGGCGCGGTAGGCGTCGCTCGAATCGGTGCGGGCCGCTCCTCGCAGTTCGCCCGGTCCCTCTTCGAGGAGGCGCAGGACGTCGACGATGGTGGGTTCGCGGTCGAGGCGGTGGTCGAGGAGGTCGATGGCGCGGCCCAGGACCACTTCTTCGGCGTTGGTGATCCGGGCCTCGCGGACCAGAGTCGCCAGGGCCAGGAGCAGAGACAGGCGGCGGGAGCGTACTTCCCAGCGCAGAGTTTCGGCGTCGGCTCCCGAAAGGCGGCGGCGTGCTTGGTCGAGGGCGCCGGCGTCCAGGGGGTTGATGCGGTCGGCGCCGCGTCCGACGCGGATGACCTGCCCGCCCAGGTAGTCGACCAGGCGGGTGTAGTCGGGTTTGGTGTCGCCGAGGATGATCGGTGTGGTGCCGGTGGCGACGGAGCCGGTGACCAGGCGTTTGACCAGGGTGGATTTGCCGGTGCCGGGTTGTCCGAGGACGAACATGCCGGGGTTGGTGACCAGTCCCTCCCGCAGCCAGGCGAGGGGGTCGAGGCAGACGACTTCGCCCCACAGTTGGTGGCGTCCGACGGGGGTGCCGGCGGTGGGGGTGCCGGATCCGGCGGTGAAGGGGTACAGGCCGCAGACCTGGCTGGTGGTGGCCTGGTATTCGGGTGCGGGTTCGACGTGCGCGGCGCGTCCGGCGCCGTGCCCGCGCCACCCCCAGGGTGGGGCGAGCGGTTCGGACATGGCCAAGGTTTCGGCGTTCGGCAAGCGTGACTCCCACGGGTGTTAGTGGATGAGGCGGCGGGACAGTTCGGGCGGGCAGATGCCGCACGGCAGGGTGGTGGCGAACCCGGCGGCCTGGCTGCCCCACAGGCGCCGCAGCCGGATCTTGGCCGAGTCGGCCGCGGCCTCCACGTGCGCGGCGGCGCGTCGGACCTGGACGGGGTCAGTGGCGGTGACGGTGGCGTACAGCGAGACCAGGCACACCCCGGCACCCATGGCCTCCTCGGCGGCGGCCTGCCGGGCGCGCGCCCAATCCCAACTGTCGCGGGCGGTCTCATCGCGCCCGGTACGGCGCCGGAACTGAGTCCGGAACGCCGCCGCGTTCACCTCCTGCTGCAGCACCCGGCTCGCCGCCGCGGCCGGCAGCGCCCGGTACTGCAGGGTGACGCGCTTGGGGAACGGGCCGGGCGCCACCAGGCGGGCCAGGACGTCGGAGCGGACGTTCTGACGCGGCGGCTCATGCCACGCCCAGCTCACCGAGCATCCGCCGTCGTGCTCGTAGTGGCCGGTGTGCTCGGTCGCGGCCACCGGCCCCGCATCACACCAGCCCAGAGCCTCATGCGCGTCCGGCCCGGCCAGGAGCCGGTTGACCTCTCCGCGCGCATTGGGGTCGAACGCGGTACGCACCGCCCCGGCGATCTCCGCGGCCGTGGCCCGGCCTAGAACGGAGACGCCGCAGCCACCGAGCCGGGACGCCAGCCCGTCTAGCGTCCGGCCCAGCTCGGCGACCGCCTCGTACAAGTCCTTCGGACGCGCCGAGGACGCCTTGGGGTCGAAGGTGATCGACACGCGGGTGTCGACATCGGCGGCCGCGGCGGGAGCGGTGCGGACCAGTTCGCTCATGATGGTGCGCGCCGGGGCGGGCGCAGTGGGGACGACGGCGCGGCCGACGGCGTCGGCGAGGGTGGACCCCGGTTCAGGGGCGGTATCGACCGTGACGGTCACCCACCGGATGGCGGGCATGTGCCCGAGGGAGGCCAGCCAGCCGCCCCACCCGGCGACCCAGGCGTCGGCGTCAGCTTGGTCGGCCAGCCAGGTCGAGGTGGGCACGACGCGCAACGTGGCGGTGAGCAGTCCGGTGCGGCGGTCCCACACGATCCCGTACCGGCCGCCGTACCCGTCCTCGGCGCTCAGCAGCGTCAACGGCGCCAGCACCCCCGGAAGCTGGAACGCGCGCGGATGATCGATGACGACCCCGGCCCGGTAGCGGGTGTGACCGCGCCACACGGCCCACCGCCACCGGCACCGCGCCAGCACCAGCCGCGCCACCGGGACGCCACCAATGCGGAGCAGTCCGAGCCCGCCGCCGATCAGCGTCGGCGGGAGCAGATAGAGCAGCAGGTCCGGGGCAATGGCGGCGACCAGGACCAGCAGCATCGCCGCGGCCAGGGCGATGAAGGTGGAGGCGGTGTCCAGGCCGAGCAGACCGATGCCGTGCCGGCGCCGCCATCCCCCATAAGTGCGGACGTCATGCCCCATGGCCGCCCCCTTCACTGGCCGCGCCGGTCGGGCCGCCGACCCCGCCGGTCGCGGCCCACCGGACCGCGTCCTCGCCCCGCTGCCGCTCCTGTTCGGCCGTCCGGACGACGGCAGGGCCGACCGGTTCCCCCTGACCACCGTCCGGTGGCGCCCACCCAGTCCCGCCCGTCCCGGACGAGCCGGCGTCGGACCGACCGCTCCCCGGCGTGGCGGTCGAGTCGACGCCGTGGCCACCCGGATTGGCCTGCGAATGCGGGTCGGACGGCGGCTCAGGCGGGGTGGGCGGCTGGTCTGAAGCATCGTCGCCGGGTGGCGTGGCGTCCTCGAGCTGCTGCTTGAGGTAGGTGGTGTGCTCGCTGACCGAGCCGGCCTGGCCACCCCCGGCACCGCCGCCGCCGTAGGCGCGCAGCGCGCCGAGCGCGGCGGCGCTGCTCATCAATGCGCCGAGCATCCCGCCCCCGGTACTGGAGTCGGTGCCGCCGGTGGTCCAGGTGAAGAACTTCAGCAGTACGGGGAAGGCGATCAGGCTGATCAGCATCATCGCGAACCCCATCAGGACCGTGTGTAGGTCCTTGCCCTTGCCGACCAGCGTGAACGTGGTCGCATACACCGCCGCCGCGGCCGGCTTGTAGAAGATCAGCGCAAGCATCCAGCCCGCCACGCGCGGGAACCATGCCTTGGTCGAGGTGGTGATCATCCCTGCCGCAGCCAGCGGCAGCAGCCCGGCCAGAATGACCAGCGCCGCCCCGCGAAACAGCAGCAGGATCGCCTGGACGAGCCCAATGACCAGCGCGAACAGGCACAGGATGAGGACCAGTGCGCGCGGCGTGGCACTCGGGAACGCCACGATCTGGGTCATGCGCTTGGCGAAGTCCCCGTCGGAGGACGCGCTGAGGACCCAGTTGCACCACTGGTCGCCCCACTGCAGCAACAGGTTCGGCACCACCGTCCCGATCACAGCGACCACCGCCAGGACGGCCAGTCCACGGCCGGCGTCCACCAGCGGCAGCGCCTTGCGCGACAACGCCATCCGCGCGGCCACCGCCAGCAACGCCAGCACCGCCACCGCGACCGTCAACGGCCGGACCAGCAGCTGCAGGTATCCGATCGTCGGCGTGTCCTGCAGATCGGGGGAGGGAGTGTGCACCCACCAGGACGCGGTGGTGGAGATCAGCCACCCGGTCGCCGACCGGAACGACTCGGCCATCTCGTCCAGCACGTGCCCGCCGATCGCCCCCGGGATATCGGGCAGACCAGGCAGGTTCGGCAGGAGCGGGTTGCCGCCGCCGTCATCGTTGTCCACCGGCTGCACGCACGCCGGATCCAGGACTGGCGAGCACGGATCCGGCGGAAGCCCGGGCAGCCGGGGAAGCAGGGGATCCATCAGTGGCTCCCGCGCGGGAAGCGGACGTAGCCGTCCAGCGAAGTGATCGGGGCCGCCGCCCCGGCCCAGGTCCCGCCAGGTGGGGCGACGACGCGCCAGTCACCGCCCTGCCAGCGCAGCTGGAGCCGCGTCACGGCCCGGACGGTCACATCACTGTCGCCGGGACCGGCCGACAGCAGATCCACGCTCGCAACCTCGGGCGTGTAGCCCAGCCAGCGGAACCCCTCCAGCACCACATAGCCGCGGCCGAGCGGCTCCCCATCCGGGCGGTCACCCCGGTGCTTTTCGTAGGCGTCGCGGGTCGAGTCCATCAGCACATCGGTATCGGGACCGATGACCTGCCGCTGGATGGTCGGCCCGAACACCTCCGTACCCCACTGCATCCCGGCCCGCACCGCGATATGCACCGCGGCCAGCAGCGCACCCCGCGGCGTCCGCGCGAACCCGGCCGCCAGATCACCCTCGGTGTTGCGGGGGCCGTCCTGCGGCGAGTAGGGGAGCGCGATGCCGTGGTAGTCCCGCCACGACACCCCGGCGAACGACACCTGCGGGGCATTCACCAGCTGCCTGGCCTGTGTGGTCGTTCGCACGATCACCGGGGTGCTTGTGGGGGCCGCCCTGAAGATTGAGGGCACGGCCATGCCGAGCAGCACTCCGCCGCCGACCACGGTCACCGCGATGACCCGGCCGCGGCGCCGCCACGGCACGCCGCCCGGCTGCCCTATGTCCTTGGTTGGTTGGTTCATTTGAAGAACACCCCGACGATCGGGGCCGCCGTGGCCGCCAGGCTGAGCCCGCCCAGCACCCACGGGATGCCGGTCGCGCCGTCGGCGGCGAACGTAGAGCGGTTCTTGCGGCCGATGGCCATCTGGCCCGCGCAGATGAACAGGCCGGCGACGCCGCAGATCAGCACGCCCCACTTGCCCCACGCCAGCAGCGTCTCCATCTTCTGATCCAGCCCCGGCGGCGCCTCCGGAGGCGGATCGGGCACCTCCACACTCCCGTCCAGCCGCGCCAGCGCCGCCAGCGCGGTCAGGGTGAACGAGGTCAGCACGATCACGCCCTCCCGTCCGCTAGCCGACGAAGCTCGTCGAGTGCCTGGCGTGCCTTGCCCGGCAGGACGACCTGGGAGGGGTCCTCCACCAGCCGCAGCGCCCGCACATGCGGGACCCGTACCACACCGCCGACCCGTCGTCCCTCCAGCAGCGCGAACCGGGCCGTGGCCTCCCGCGACTCCGGGCCGCCGTCACTGACGATCGCCAGCGCCGCCACCCGCTCGTCCCAGTCGGCCAGGGCTCCGATCGCCGTGGTGGCGTCCTTGGCCGCCACCGCGGTGTTGCGGACCGCCAGCACCACCGGACGGCCCCTGGCCTGCAGCGGCGGGCGGTCGAACTCCAGCAGCGGCCCGATCGACCCCAGGTCCCACAGCGCCGGCAGCAACGCCGCAAGCGTGGAGGTCCCGGCGCCGCCGTGCGCGCCGGCCACGACCACGTCCAGGTCCTCGCCCGCCTGGCCGCCTGCCTGGTCGGCCGGGCTTGGTCTGGTTTGTCGAAGACTCACCCACATACCCCCGAATCGATGCACTGAGTTGCTGAACGATCACGGTACGTGGCAACATAACAGAGCGCAAGCATCGCCAAACAAATTCAGACAACGGCATCACGTCGAACAGGAAGCTTCCGCAGCACCCGATCCGCCACACTGGAAGGACAACCGTGACCGCCCACCCAGGAGCCCCACCGATGACCGAGACACCCGGCCGCGACCCCGACGTCCTCACCACCGCCGAACTCGCGACCAAACTCGGCCTCTCACCCCAGACCGTCCGCCGGATGGCCAACGCCGGGCAGATCCCCGCCCTCAAAACCGGCAAGGACTTCCGCTACTCCTGGCAAGCAGTCCGACAGGTGCTGCGGCAGCCCCACCAGCAACCCGGGGAAGCCGCCCATGACCCAACTAGCGAGTCTCAGCCCAAGAAGGGCGCTGGGTACCGCGCCCAACGCCAAGCCCGCACCGGCGCCCAGGACTAACCCCACCCGATCCCGGCAGCCGACCCGGTGAAGGCCGCCGCCGCCGCATGCGCCGCCGCCCTCGCCCTCCCCCTGGGCCTGCTCTTCCTGGCAGCCGGCCACGACTCCGCCGCAGGCACCGGCTCGCCCCTGGCTGGCGCGCCCACCGCCGAAGCCAAACGCGACATCCCACCCGCCTACCTGCGCTGGTACCTCGACGCCGCCCACACCTGCCCCGGCCTGCCCTGGAACGTGCTGGCCGCCATCGGCAAAATCGAAACCGACCACGGCCGCTCCACCGCCCCCGGCGTCCACTCCGGCGAAAACGCCGCCGGAGCCGGCGGCCCCATGCAATTCCTCGCCGCCACCTGGACCGCCTACGGCGCCGACGGCGACCACGACGGCACCAAGGACCGCTACAACCCCGCCGACGCCATCCACGGCGCCGCCTACTACCTGTGCGCCAACGGCGCTGGCCAAGGCGGCAAGCATCTGCGCCGCGCTATCTGGCAGTACAACCATGCCGACTGGTACGTCCGCAAAGTCCTGACCCAAGCCGCCCGCTACGCCGCCCCCACAGCAACCGGCCGCGGTGCCATCGCGGTCAAGGCCGCGCTGCGCTGGCTCGGCACCCCCTACTCCTGGGGCGGCGGCGGATCCACCGGCCCCTCCTACGGCACCGCCCAAGGCGCCGGCACCAAAGGCTTCGACTGCTCCGGCCTCACCCAATACGCCTGGGCCCAGGCCGGCATCCGCCTACCCCGCATTGCCGCCGACCAATACAACGCCGGCACCCACGTCCCCAGAGCCCAACTCCAGCCCGGCGACCTGCTCTTCTTCGCCACCAACCCCGACAACCCGGCCACCATCCACCACGTCGCCATCTACTACGGCTCAGGCCGGATGATCCACGCACCCCACACCGGCGACGTCGTCCGCATCGCCCAGTTCACCGGCAACCCCTACCGCGAACGCCAATACACCGGCGCCACCAGACCCACGGCATCGCGCTCTACCCAGACCTGACCGGAGGACCGCCCTTGCCCCACCACGGGAACCTAAGCCGTGACCCACACTCGCCCGGGACCGCCCGCGGCCACACTCGCCCAGTACGCAACCGCGAAGACTCGAAGACGATGCCACCCCATCCGAAGAAGGCGAAAACCCCGCCGCCCTGCGCGCCGCTCCGCGCCTTCAGTTACGGCGGCGGCTGGCAATCCACCGCCGCCCTCGTCCTGGCCGCCCAAGGACGCATCGACTTCCAGACATTCCTGTTCGCCGACGTCGGCGACGACTCCGAACACCCCGCCACCCTGGCCTACATCCGCGACCACGCCGCCCCCTACGCCGCCGCCCACGGCATCGACCTCCGCCAACTGCACCGCATCCGCCGCCACGACACCACCGAAACCCTCTACGGCCGCCTCATGCGCGAAGGCTCCCGCTCCATGCCCATCCCCGTCCGCATGAGCAATGGCGCCCCCGGCACCCGCTCCTGCACCACCGACTTCAAAATCCGCGTCATCGTCCGCTGGCTCAAAGCCCACGGCGCCAGCCCTGCCAACCCCGCCACCATCGCCATCGGCATCAGCCTCGACGAAATCCACCGCGCCAACACCCGCCGCCACGAACCCTACGAAAACATCGTCTACCCCCTCCTGGACCTCGGCATCCGCCGCACCGACCGCCCCCGCATCATCCGCTCCGCCGGCCTCCCCGTCCCACCCAAGTCCGCCTGCTGGTTCTGCCTTATTTGGAATCTGAGCGGCCTACGTTGCTGGGGCATGACATCGGTTCTCTGGGAGAAGTTCCCCCTGCTTGCCGGGCATGAGCACGCCCGTCGCTGGCTGCAGTTCACCGCGAACATCGGCCGGGCACCCAACACGGTCGAGGCGTACGGGCGGGCGGTCGAGGACCACCTGCGGTTCTGTGCCCGGACGGGTGTCGACCCGCTCAAGGCTCGCCGGGACGCCGTGGCGGCGTGGATCGGAGACATGCACGACCGGCCGAATCCCCGTGCAGCCAAACTGGTGCGTCTCGACTCCGGCTCCGGGCTGTCCAACGCAACGATCCAGCAGCGTGTGATCGCAGCGCGCTCGTTCTATGAGTTCCTGGTCGAGGACGGACTACGGGAACGCAACCCCGTCTGCCGTGGTCAGTCCGGCCGCCGCGGACGGCGCCCCAGGCAGGGACTGGTACGTCGAGTGGAGCGGGCACCGTGGATCCCCAACGAGTGGGACTGGCAGAAGATCCTTCATGCCGTTCAGGCCGAGCCGCTGCGCAACCGGTTCATGGTGGCCCTGGCCTACGACGGGGCGCTGCGCCGCGAAGAGCTCGTCAGCCTGCAGGTCGGCGACTTCGAACCGGCGTACTCGCTGATTCATCTGCGGGCGGAGACGACCAAATCCAAACGAGCACGCGAGGTGAGTTTCGGGGCGGCGACGTCGCGGCTGTTCATTGCCTACCTCGCAGAGCGCCGTCCACTGACGGGACGGAGGGAACAGCGTCTGTTCATCAGCGTTTCGCGACGCAACCGAGGCATGCCGCTGGAAGCGTCGAGTTGGTCGAAGATCGTGACCGGCATCGCGAAAACCGCCGACGTCCCACGGCTGTCCACGCATACCTTCCGGCATCTGAGGCTGACCGACCTGGCCCGTGCCGACTGGACCATCGACCAGATCGCCCAGTACGCCGGGCACCGAGACCTGTCCACCACGCTGCGATATATCCATCTCAGTGGCCGTGAGCTGGCAGCCAAACTACGCAAGGCGTCCGCTTCGGTCCAGGTCGACCGCGAACGGCTTCTAGCGACCCTGGCGGAAACGCGATGACCGAGGCCGCCCGCCACGCTTTCCTCGTCCAAGGGCCGAAGAGCCAGCGTATTCCCGCACTGACCATAGCCGAACAAACGACGCTCGCACGCCTGGTGGAACAACCTTGCATCCGGCTACGGGACCCTGAGCGAGCAGCGCTGGAACGCCTGCTTCTCCCGCTAGAGGAAGTAGCCGTCGGATGGGATCCGCGCCGGGTCGTGATCGCCCGCAACAAGATCCTCACCGAAACGCATCGACAACAATGCACCTGCTGGGCATGGGACGAGGACGTCTGGGTTCACCTTGCGACCGCCGACAACGCTGGCGACAAGCAGGCCCGGTTCCAGATCGTGGCGTTCGGTCATCTGCTGGGGGCCCACCACCGGCTGCACCATCGGGCCGGGATCGTCCAGGTGAGCAAGCTCGCCGACGCAGTGTTCGGCCCCCAAGCGGTGCAGCCGGCGCTGGAGGAGGTCAAAGGCACACTACTGGCCTGGGAAGCGTCGGAGAACGCCCTGTCGTGGCAGATCACCAACGCGACCATCGACCTTCTGCTGCGGTGCGGAAGCCCACGGCTGGAGGACATCACCGAGCAGCGTCTGCACGAATTCGTCACCGACACCCGGACCGCTGGACTCAGATCCCGGCGGCGCGGCATCTTCAAGCTCTCACGCGTCCTGGCCGACAAAGGCATCATCAACAACCCCCTCACCAGCAACGGTCACCAACGCGGCCCCCGACCCGGGACGCTGGCCAGCGTCCCGCCCCAGTGGCTGGAGTGGGTGCAACGCTGGCGCAAACTCAACACCCGCGAACCCAGCACCGAACGGACATGGGTGTCGGTCCTGCTGATCGCCGGCCGCTGGGCGGCTGAAAAGCACCCCAACGCCATCAGCCCAGACCAGTGGACCCGCGACATGGCGGCCGAATACGTCGCCGACACCCTTCAAGCCGCCATTGGTCAATGGGCCGGCCACGACCGCAACACCGATCGACTCGGCGAGCCCATCGGCGTCAGCGGCATGGCCAACCGCATCGACGCGCTCCGAGGCTTCTTCTGCGATCTGATCGAGTGGGAATGGATCCAACCGCGCTTCGATCCGCGTCGCGTCATTAGCCTCCCACGGTCTCGGCGGGCGCAACTCGGCCCCAACCCCCGGATCATCGATGACGCCGCGTGGGCCAAACTCATGGCCGCCGGGCTCACGCTCAATTCCGAAGACCTCAAGCCCTACGGAACTCCCCGTGCACGCGCAGCAGGCCAGCACACCACGTACTACCCCGTCGAAATGGTCCGGGCCCTGGTTGCTGTCTGGCTGTTCGCCGGATGCCGTATCGACGAGATCCGCCGCCTGGAACTCGACTGCGTCCGCTGGGACGAGGCCACCGACCAGGACAGCGGCGAGGCCTACCCGATCTGCCTGCTGCGCGTCCCCGCCAACAAGACCTCGGGAGAGTTCACCAAGCCAGTCGACCCCGTCGTCGGCCAAGTCATCGAGGCATGGAAGCTCGTCCGTTCGCCTCAGCCCGACATCATCGACCGCAAGACCGGCCAGAAACGCCAGCACCTGTTCTGCTACCGCGGGCAGCTCACCGGCCGTGCCTACCTCAACAATCACATCCTGCCCGCACTCTGCCGCAAAGCCGGGATCCCCGAAGCCGACTCCCGCGGGGCACTCACCAGCCACCGGGCTCGCGCCACCATCGCCACCCAACTACTCAACGCCCGCGAACCGCTCTCACTAGCTGACCTGCAGCAATGGCTCGGACACAAACACCCGGCGAGCACCCGGCATTACGGCGTGATCCTGCAACGCACCCTCACCGCCGCCTACAGGAGAGCCGACTACTTCGCCCGCAACGTCCGCACCATCGAAGTCCTCATCGACCGCGAGACCATCATGTCCGGCGCGGCTTCCAATGGGCAGCCCTGGAAGTACTACGACCTGGGCGACGGCTACTGCACCTACGACTTCTTCGCCAAATGCCCCCACCGGCTCGCCTGCGCCCGCTGCCCCTTCTACCTGCCCAAACAGTCCCACGCAGGGCAGCTCCTGTCCGTTAAAGACGGCATCGAGAGCATGCTCGAACAACTCGACCTCACCGACGACGAACGCCAAGCCCTCGAAGGCGACCGCGACGCCGTCACCGCCCTCGCCGAACGCCTCGCCAACACCCCCACGCCCGCTGGTCCCACCCCCAGCCAACTCGGCAACGACAGCGCGTTCATCTCTCTCACCGCACTGCGCGACAGCCTGCACGGACGTGGGTCATGAGGGTCAGGCCTGCATCAGCACACGACAGGACCAGATCGAACAAGCTCAGGATCGAAACCCTGCACATCATTCGATGTCGAGGACGTGACTTCCTGACGGCAAACGCACCACAGGACTCAGCTGGCCATGCTGGCATCCCTCGGCCAGCCACCCAGCTGCGGGAACTGCCGCATATACCGCTGGCAGCGTGCGGCGAAATCGTCTCCCTCATCGTGCAGCCGTGTGTGTTCGATCACCTGGCGTGGATCGGTGATCGGCGGTCTCAGCATCCTGATCTCCTCATCGAGGAACTCGCCGCCACCCTGTTCCGCAGCCGCGAGCGCG
Organism: Spirillospora sp. NPDC047418; assembly: GCF_040643275.1. Lineage (NCBI taxonomy): Bacteria > Bacillati > Actinomycetota > Actinomycetes > Streptosporangiales > Thermomonosporaceae > Spirillospora > Spirillospora sp. NPDC047418. Next base: position 22,059 of record NZ_JBEYTW010000052.1, on the reverse strand, counting down.
AGCACGGTGGCCAGGACCACCCCGGCACACGTCCGATAGGGGCTGAAGATCGCATCAACCGGCTCAGCCGGGTGCTCCGAATGATCTATGACCATGAGCCAGACCCCGTCACCGGTCTCGGGGATCTCAAACTCGAAGTGGAGAGTCGGTCGCTCCAAGACCGGACCAGGGAGGTGATCGCCGATCAGTACGGCCTCAAGCGCCTCCCCGGTCAACCGATGACCAGCGTCGACACGACGACCTTCTTCATAGCGACGATCCGCGAAGACCTCGATAGACGGCGCGCCCTCCATCCCCAGCAACCTGGCCAACATGCGCTGAGCCGTCTCGACAAGCACATCCAAGCCAACCGGCCTTCGCATCGTCCCAACAACATCGACGGACACGAGCGCGACGCTATCCACACCACCAGTACCGCAGCCACAAAATATCGCCCACGTCGAACGGCAGCGCCCCCCACGGGGCGAGAAGAGCCCGACCGGCGCCACCACTGCAAGCGTCACCAGATATTCGCAATAACGTGCCCCTTCCACCGCCTCACCACTTGGCAAGACATGCGCCGCGAACAACCAACCCTCTTCACCAAGGCCTGCCACTTCGAAACAACCATCAGCCAACGCCGCCACGCCCTCGGAAAAGACCCCGTCTACCTCACCCGCTACAACGCCCCCTCGCCGACGTCACTCCCACCGCCGAACCCCTCCCACTCGACGACGGCGATGGCACCTGCGACTCCGGCTGGTGCTTCACCTGACCACCAGCCATCAACCAGCCACAACTCAATTCCACGGAGGCCAACCATGCAGCCCCTCAAGCACGCAGACCTCGCTGAACTGCCCGCCGTCGTCGACATCGTCACGGCCGCCCGAGCCCTCGGCCTCTCCCGTACCTACGCCTATCAACTCGCCAAGAACGACCAATTCCCCTGCAAGGTAATCCGCATCGGCACCTGCTACCGCGTCCCCACGGCCGCCCTCCTGACGCTCCTTGACGCCACATAGCGATGAAAGGATTCGTCCTTGTACAGGGACATGGGCAGACGCAGAGCTACCTGCCCATGTCCTGCTCGTGTTCGCTGACGTAAGGCGGGCTGAAGCCTCGGAGGTCAGTCTTCTCGTGTGCTCTCAGCGGCTGGGTTTCCGTGAATCCTTCGAGCCAGTCAAGCTATTGCCCCTTCGGGGGCCGGCGACCAATTAGGTTGCCCATTCGGGGTCTGCCGGTCACGGCATCCGGGAAAGGTTAGCGGTCGGCCTTTCTGACCTGCAGTGCCTCGATATTCTCTCCTGACGGGCGTCAATGCGGACGGCGATTTCGGTGCAGGCGAGTGGCTGTACGCAGTGGCGAAGTTGCTGAAGTTCCGATGAATCAACTGGTTGGGCGCGGGCCCCCTGCTCGGCGACCTGCTTCGCCGAGCAGAGACACGTCCTGCGAGCCGAGTGACACACCGACCGCATGCTCGTCTACGACGAGCACTACCTCGGGGCCGTCCTCGCCGAGTTGATCGCGGGTGGCGTGTGTAGCCCGCGGGGATCGCGTTTCGTCGGCAGTGCTCGATCTTGGCGGCCAAGTGGTCGGGGTGAACTGCACCTCGACCACGTTGCTCCAGGGACCAGTCAGCCGTGGCGCTCGATGAGACGATCGGCTGGCCGCGCTCCGGAACGGTTCGCCGGCCATCATGAGGCGTGTCGTACGAGCGCAAGGCCCATCTTGGCTCCTGAAGTCCGGTGAGGTGCCTCCCAGGGCCCGGGGCGCATCCTCGGGTGTCGCGGGAGGTCGCGGGTGTGTCAGCAAGGCAAGATTTGGGTGACCTTCTGGAGAAACTTCAGGTCGTCGTCTATCTTGCCAACGTGTCGTCGGACTCAACCGAAATCGAGGGGTCAGCTGTACAGCTGATCATGACCACTCTCCCACCCGACGACGCGGGTGCGAGAACGGCCGACCTGTACGACTGGCAGGCCTCTATGGCCGCTGCGGACGGACTTGAGTTCTATCGGACTGCCCTCACCGCGGGTGAAGATCTCTCTGATGCAGGGGCGCGTCGGCTCCTGTGTGAGTATCACGAGGACTGGGTGGCGATCCTTGGCGACGATGCTGAACTGGTGTCGGCTAAGCACAAGGAACCGTCATTCGGTGCGTACACCACGATCAATCAGCTGCGTGGTGACGGCGGGCTGGGGCATCTGTTTTCACGGTGGCTTGCGTTGGGCGAGAAGCCGGCATGTCGCCTCGTGACGACAGCCGGCTTGGCAGCTGGTCCGCCTCAAGAGCTGGGTAAGGCCGTTCTCATCCTGAGGAACCAGCGACTGGACGGGAAGCCACTCGTCGTCGCCGGCGCCCCCGGCGAGGCGGTCTCTCAGTTCGCCAGGACTCTTCTGAGCAATACAGACAGTCTGCCTGCTCATTGGAAAATGACCGGTGGCGGCCGAAATGCCGGGCCGACCGCTCAACAACGCGAACAAGTCGCACGATTCCTCTCAATCCTAACATTGCAGTGTGGCCGCCCCAGCAGAGTGCACATCGCCTATGCGGCACCTGGCATGTACGCCAAGCCGGTCCTTGCTCAGCTTGGCTATCCCGACACGCCACCGGAAGCGGTCTGGGAGGCGGTTCTCGGAATCGTCAGAAGCCGCATGCGCGCCGCCGGACCACGCCCTGAGGGCGGGCTTGAGCCGGTCCTGGCCCATACGTCAACGGTGTCGGCCCTAGGCACCGCGCTCGACAGTGACTTCGCCGACAGGATCGTTACGCTTGGTGATATCGACGTTGCGGTGAGAACCGCCGTCGCCCTTCCGGGCGGCTTTATGCCGCTTCCGACGCTAATCCGAACCAGCCGTCTCGCTGTCAAGATGGCTGCCGGACATTGTGGGGACAACAGCATCGAGCGGGCCGAGCAACTAAAACTGGACTTTCGGAACTACTGGCGGGCTCGAGCCAGTGGTGATCCAGCAGCGGGCATGGAGAGGGAGCGGCTCATGCGTGCCCTGCATCGACTCAGTGATCAAGCGGCCGCCGCTACAGAATCCCACGATCGTCCATGGGGAGCCGACTTCTGGGTAGAGGTGCAGACCCAGATCGAGGCCCTGCTCGCGAGTGAAGGTCGAGACGATCTGGACCTTGATCTACTCCTCGGCGGGATCTGCGAGCTCGCCAGCCGCTGCAAGGTGTGGTTCAGCAAAGGCTTCGACGTCCAGGCAGCGATCGCCCAAGCACGGGCCCGACAAAGGGCAGCCTCATGAGCACCGTACCTGACCCCGAGGAACTTGCTCTCTTGCGTGAGGACCTTGCCTACCACCAGGCCAGGGTGCTGCTGTTGGTGGAAGCCGTAGCCCGTACGGCGGGGCATGCCGGCAAGCTCGATGGATTGACCAAGTTGGCCAAACTCGACTTTCTCGTTCGCTATCCGGCGCTCGCGCCGACCGTATTGGACAGCCTCGATCCCACCGATGGACGCCTGCACCTTTCGCGGGAGGACGTTGCCGTGCCCACCGACGTCGAGGCCCCAATGACGCGCTACCGATACGGTCCGTGGGACGATCGGTACTACCCCGTGATCGGCGCGCTGACCGGGCGCGGCCTGCTGCGCTATGCCCGCGGGCGCCGCGGCAGCGTCGCGCTGGTACCGACGCCGGCTGGGCGCGACCTCGCCCAAGCCATGGCAGCCACCCCAGAGTGGGCGGATACCACCGACCGCTGCGCCGCAATCGCCGAAGCCGCGTCAGGCATGACGGGCAGCGCCCTCAAAGACCTGATCTATGAGCGGCTGGCCGAACTGATGGACCGTCCCCATCGGCAGGTGATCCAGTGACCGTCCGATTTAGAATCAACACCATCACCCTCGACACTACCGAGGGCGAAGTGCATTACGCTTTCCCGTCAGATCTAACCGTGCTCGCCGGAAAGACAGGCGTCGGCAAGACCACATTGCTCGAACTGATCAAGTTTGGTTTTGGTGGGAACGCCGCGTTGGCCGATATCGCACGCAACCACGTCCGCGAGGTAACGCTCGAGGTCGCCATCGGCGACTCTCGCCTGCAAATCTCTCGCAGCCTGGATACTCCCAAAAGTAAAAAGGTACACGTCACCGACCTTTCGGCCCGGGAACGACTTCCAGACCACCATATCGATGCTACGCAGCCAAGCCTTAACACACTGTTGATGACCGGGCTCGGTCTTCCTGATGACCTCAAGGCCGCCGTGACGGCCAAGGGCAGCACCAACGCCGGCAGCCGCATCACCTTTGCTGACATCTTTGCTTACCTCTATGTACCACAAGCGGCCATCAACCGGGAGATCGCCCGCAGTGGCGAAAACTATTATCAGCCTAAACGTAAAGCGGTATTCGAGTTATTGTTCGGACTGACCAATCCCGACATCATGAAACTTCAGTCTGAGGTCAATAGCCTCAACGGCAAGATTGCTGAGGCTGAGAAGGAGCATCAGACGGTCCTGACCTTCCTGAGAGACAGCAACACCACTGCCCGCCGAGACGCCCAAAACGCTCTCGACACCGCGGTGGCGGCGCAGGCGGCCGCAGAAGCAGAGCAGACGAACCTCAGGAACGCGGTCGACCCCATCACAGACCGCGAGACGCAGGCCCTGCGGGACATGCTCAACGATGCAGAGCGCGGACTGGCCGAGGCCCGCGCCCTCGTCACGCACCTCACCCGACAAATCGGCGAATACACGGTGGAACGACGCCGGGTGCAAACCGACCTGGCCAGACTCCAACGCATGCATGACGCGGGCGAGCGCCTGGCCGACATCGAGTTCGTCGTCTGCCCGAGGTGCATGCAGTCACTCTCCAACCGAAGCGTCCCCGACTCCAGTTGCCGGGTCTGTTTGCAACCAGACCCGGTGCAAGCCAGCGCGTCTGAACGCGGTGGACATTACGAGATCCTCCAATTGACCGATCAACTCGCCGAGATGGACGACCACCTTGCGGGGATCAGCGCCCAGTTGGAAGGAGCCCGGCAGGCCGAAGTGGACCGAGCCCAACTCGTCGAGGCGTTGACCGCGAAAATCGACGCCCGGCTAGCGGAGCGTCTCACGCCACGGCTTCAGGCATTCAGTGACGCAGCCGACCGCCTGGCGGCCGCCCGAACGCAACAGCAGCACCTGGAGCAAATCCTGCGGCAATGGGATCGAGTTGACGACCTCGGCTCGGTGGTCCAACGATTTCAAAGTGACAAGGAGCGCGTTCTACGAGCCATCCGGGAGGCCCAAGACGCTATCGATTCCAGAAAACGCGAGGTCCTCGACGCTCTCAACGACGAGTTCCAGCGCGCCGCCTCCGAGTTGGGAATTCCCGGTGTTCAGCGGGCCACCATCAACCGCGACAACTACCTTCCGATGCTCAACGGGCAGAAGTACTCCACCTTCAGTGGCCCTGGTGGCGGGATCATAACGGCAACCCAAGTCGCCTACTGGACGTCCCTGCTCAACGTCGCGCTCCGCGACCGGCAGACCCATTACCCGGCGTTCTTGCTCATTGACACCCCGCGCCTAGCCCTCCAGGCGGAGAGCCTGGCCGCAGCGCTCTATCGACGGCTCGTCGGCCAAGCAGATGCCAACCCTGGACGTATTCAGCTCATCATCGCAGATAACGAACTCCCCGCCGACTACAGACGCCACTACCAAGAGATCCACTTCACTTACCAGAACCCGACCATTCCGACCATCCTGCATCCAGGACCCAACGCTGTACGGAAACTTGTCGACTCGGACGCAGAAGCCGAAGGAGAGGATGTCGCGACTTAGTATTACAGCCGCACCTGGAGATGGATGAGTCGCCGTTGCAGCGGGCCGTGGCGCCTTCGGGCGCGACTTTGGTTACGGCGTCGCCATCTTGACCGCCACAGACGCTATGCGGCGTCGTACCGGGGCGGCCGCAGGAACGGCGAGATCCCGGCACGGCAGCGGTCTGGGCTGCTGCCGCCTGCGCTAAGCAACGGCAGCACTCGGGACTGCTGCGGCAGTGACGCCGCCCATTACACGACGAACCGGGGACGTTCCTTCCACCGTCGGGATCGTCGCGCCCGCCTTCTCCATCGTCGAGGGCCCAGAGCGTGGCTGGACGGAGGGCTGGTCCTGTTCGGCTCCGTGGCGGCGGTGGCCTTGTCAGCCTTTACGTACTGGGAACTGCGCCTTCAGGCCCCCAAGCTTGCCTGGATTACGGGCGGCCAGGCGCTCCTGCCCTACTCGATCAAAATCGGGTGTACGGCCGGTGCTGGCGGGTGGCGTACTGATCGATGCTGGTGTCGCCTATGCCGCCACACCGGCCACGGACGCGATCGTCGTCGCTCCGCCCGCTGCCAAGCAAGGCATGACCTCGGCCCTCAGTGACGTCACCGTTCGAGCTGGGTGCCATGCTCGGCGGTGTCGCCGTGGTCGTCGTCGGGGAGCCATCGGGGTCCTGGCACTCCACCGGCCGCGCATCTACCGAGGCTCGACAGCGCCAGAAAGGCCGACATCCGCGCCTGGCCACGCACGGAGCGCCCGCCGGCCGTCGCGCACCATCCGCCCGCCTCAGTCCCGGGCGGTCCCGGACTTCTCCAGATGCGTCAACATCCGGCACGCCGGCCGGTGGGGAAGCCATTCTTGAACCATGGCACAGCCCGACATCCGCTCTGGACGCAACAACAACTCTAAGAAGATCACCGCAGTCACCCGGCGCGACGTCTTCGACTACCTACGCGGATTGGGCGGTCCGTGGTGGGGCAGGCTGGATGAGGTCGCCTTCCTGGAGAGTCTGTACGACTTGGATGCCTTGCCGTCGAACGACTCGCGATACAGAGCGGTGCGCCGCGACATCATCCAGCACCGGGTCAACAACGACGATTGGGGGATGACTGGGCCCTCGAGGACTCCCGGTTCAGCTTGCGGACGGACCGGACGAAGTGCTCCTGGTCTTCCTGGCCCGGATGGTCCATCCCGAGGTGCAACCCGATGTTGACCGGGCGGCCCGGCAGGTTGACGAACTGAACCGGCTGTTCGCGCCAGACGGCTGGGTACTGCGAGCCCATGAGTTCCTGTCGGGTCGACCTATCTACACAGCGGTCTCGACAGGCAGTGCTCCTAGTCCGATCATCCCTCTGCCACTCAGGGACGACGACGCTACAAAACTCGATCTCGTCCTCGGCCAAGTCCATTATCTGCTCCGCAATGGTAACCAGGGAATTGCTCAAGAGCTGGTCCGCGCTGCGACACTCACTCTGCGCCGTGACGGCGGCTTCTTCCACCCGACGCCCGGTGACAACTGGAGAGCTGATACCTATGAAGCGGTCCTGACCGTGGAAGCCGAGTTTGTTCCCGAGTTTACTTCGCCGGTGACCGACCTGGTCTGGCGAAACCTGGCGAGTGTCCTCCAGCGCCTCCAACGCGAAGACGTCCAGTCTCTTGTGGTCGAAGCGGCCGTCCCTCCACTTCCTGACGTCGGCCGCGACTGGCGGCAGGCCGTCATAAGGTCTGCCTCGACTCCGACCAATCAGGGTCGCCGCGAGAGGCAGATCGGTGACGGTCATCCCACGCAGGACGGACTGGTGTTCGGCAGTAGGGCGGAACTTGTCGTCTACCAGGTCCTCAAGGAGATCCAGCGGGAGAGCCCGCCCCGAAATGCGATCGCCATCCTGCCCTTGCCGAGTGTGAAACTCCGGGACGCCGGCGTACGCAGCCCTGACCTCGTCGTCATCGGCAATGGCCGCGCCGTCGTTCTGGAAGTCGACGGCCCGCACCACTATGCACGCATGCGCAAAGCCGACGACGAGGACCGGGACAGGCATTGGCTGCGCTGCGGAATCCAGACGGTACGCATCGCCTCCGAGCAAACCGAAGACACCGCCATGTTGAAGGAGCGTCTCAGAGAGGACCTGACGCGCACACTCATTCCGCGCCCCTGACCATATGGGCGGCTTGCTGAAGCGCGTAAACCAGCGGGATTTTCACGGTTAGTGGCGAAAGGCCGAGCTGGCCTGGAACAGTCAGAGCTTTGAAGGGGCTGCCGGGGTGGCACCCAAAGATGTGTCAAAGTCGCGGCGTGTGGCCGGGTGCGGGGCGCTGTTGGGGTGCAGTATCGCTTCGGGCATCAGCACGTTTGCTGAGGTGGGCCAGGCATTGTTGGCCGACTCAATGAACAGCGGCCACCGTCCGAGATAGTTGGGAGAATTTGTGGCTACTTGGGGTGTATCGGCTCTACGGCGTCGACCGACTCGCCTGGCCGCCGTCACAGCGGTGGTCGGCTCGCTGGCCCTGTCGCCCGCTGCCTCGGCTTCCTCGGCGACAGGGGGGAAGGTACGAATCTTGCGACCCGCCAGCGGACCGAGCAGCACGACGTCAGCTTCGTCGCCATGTTCCTTCCTCATCACCAGTCGGCCGTGCGGATGGCCAAGGTTGCGGGGGAGCGGGCCACCGAGGAACAGGTGCGTCGGCTCGCCGCGCACATTGTCGAGGTACAGACCCGCCAGGTCGGCCAGATGGAGTCCTGGCTCAAGGAGCGCAATGCCGAGCCGATGCCGCCTCCGCCTCCCGTCCGGAAGCTGAACCAGCAGAACCTGCAGATGCTGCGCGAGGCGCGCGGGGTCCGGGTCGATCGGCTGTTCCTGATACTCATGCGCATGCATCATGCCCAGGGCATCTCGGAGGCGGCAGACGAACTGCTGCACGGTCGCGATTCGTTCGCCATCAATCTCGCCAGGACCGCCAAAGAAGGCCAAGTTGGTGAAGTATCCGAGATGAACCGGCTGCTGACGCCGTGTACGGGACATCCGAGGAGGGAGACCGGACGTGTCGGCAGACTGAACAGTGATCGGCCGGCAGTACGTCAGGTGCTGAAGCTCTCTTGCAGGCCGATAATCGGGCGACGATCCTGACCGTTCACGGCATGGTCCAGATCTCGAATCCAGGTCTGCGTTCGGCTGCAGCAGCGGACGCGCGCCGCGGGCCCGCGATCTCGGTCGTGGCCCGCCGCCGAGGCCGAGATCGCGGGGGCTGACGCGGGGCAGGCAGGCGCGCCGTAGGGGCAAGCCTGCCTGCCTCCGGGCTCTCAGTGTCCGGTGTAGCGGAAGATCCACAGGCCGCTGTCGCGGTCGCTGCCGAAGATGTAGGTACGCCCCCTGACCTTCTTGGCTTCAATGCCCCAGAAGTTGTTGCCGCCGTCGTCGACGTAGTGGCCGACCTCGCGGATGCCCTGGCGGCCGACCTTGATCACTCGGATCCCGCCCGCGTAGTAGGACAGGTAGGCGAGGCGGCTGTCGGCCGGGTCGGTGGCGGCTTCGTGGACCGTGAGATCGCCGTGTCCGGTGGCATAGGCCGGGTCCAGGCCCTCCTTGATCGCGTAGTTGTCGATCTCCTTGAGGGTCCTGCCGTCCAGCAGGTGCACGGTTCCCCAGCCGTCGAACTTCGACTGGGCCTTGACCCCGGCGCCGATCGTGCCCAGGGCCGGGAAGTCCGCACCCTCGGGCGTCGACGAGTATTCGGGCGTGTCACCGAACAGGAGGTGCCCTGCGCGGTGGCCGACGCAGACGGCGGATGCGGTGACGGTGAACTGGTGCCCTTGGCTTCCGCACAGGAACCCGTCAGGGAACAGGCCATTGCTCGTCGCGCCGTGGCTCTGCACGACGATCACCTTGTCGTATCCGGCGAGCTGGCCGGACTCGACCTTCTTGGAGAAGAAGCAGCCGCCCCGGACGAAGACGGCGACATCGGCGCCGGTGGTCGCCTTGGACGGGACCTCGGCGCGGTCACTGGTGCCGTTGCCGTCGACGTCCTCTTCGCACCGCTCCCGGCCCAGACGGTCTTGGCGCCTTCGAAGGTCTTGCCGGGCAGCGTGTCGATCTGGACCGTCCAGTCGAACTGGCCTGCGCCGTAGGTGCCGGCATTCGGCCCAGCGGTGATCTGGAAGGACGTCCGGGTGGGGGAGAAGTCCTCGTCGGTGCCGACGATGAACCGGTTGTTGCGCGTCCATTCGGCCTGGTGGCCGTTGCCTTCCGGCGGGCTGAAGCCGAGGAGCTTCTCGGGGTCCGGGTAGTCGGAGTCGTTGACGAAGACCGGCTTGGCCGGGTTGTCGAGATTGAGGATCACCCAGCCTGCGTCCCAGTACGACAGCAGCCCCAGCCAGTGGCCCCTGATCTTCTTGACGACCATGTCGTGCAGGAAGACGGTCTCTCCGTTGGCCAGGGGTTTCTGGGCGCCGGGCCAGTCGGTGAGGCTCGTCTCGGCGATCAGCGTCGGGTTGGACGGGTCGGTGATGTCCATGATGTCGACGTCGCTGGTGGCCTGTTCCTCGTCGTCGGAGATCATGGCGTAGACGTGGCGCCCGGCCTGCCAGGCGAAGACGCTGTGCTCCTGACGAGCCGTCGGCAGTTCGCCGTCGTTGGTGTCCCCTCGCCGATCGCCAGTGGGACGATGTGGCGCGGGTCGGTCACGTCGTAGATAGACATCCCGCCGACCTGTGATCCCGTGTCCGAGCAGATCTCGTTGTTGGTCACCAGGATGTCGCCCTTGAACGCGGCGGTTCGCATCTTGATGACCTGCATCCCCTCACCCGGATATGACCCCGCCGGGAACTCGGTGAAGGAGACCTCCTTCGGCTTCGCCGGGTTGGAGATGTCGACCGTGTAGAAGCCGCCCTTCCCGCATGGGTCGGTGTTGAGGCGCCGAGCCGCCAGGTAGGCGTGGTCGCCGCTGACGGCTAGGTCGGCGATGTGTCCCGGCCGGTCCTGGCCGGTCGCGCCGCTGACGTCGAGTTCGCCGACCAGCTTCACGTTCTTGCTGGAGCCGGGGAGGTGCCCTTCGCTTCCACCGTGCTGGTCGTCGGCTTCACGGCCGCCGCTCTCGGGATCGGCGGAACCTCCATTGATCTTCGTCTTGGCGGTTGGTGGCGTGGGGCTGGCGGCTGCGTCCCCGAGACCGCTCATGGCGATCGTCAGGGTGGTGGCCAGGGGGATCGCCCATGGGCCCTGCGCATGTCTCACCTCTCGTCGGTGGACCTGATCATCGGGTGGCATGCCTGGGTCGGCGCCCCCGGCAGCCGGCGATCAGACATGCCGTCCGGACCGTACTCCTACGCAATGTAGGAGGAAAGGTGTGACTCCAATACGGCCGCCCGAAAGCCCTCCTGAGATCTCGACCGCTGCTCCTCCGTGAGCGAAAGCCGAGTTGTTTCAGTACGGAGGGTTACGCGTCGAAGCGGTTGGCGTCAGCGGAGCAACCTGGGGGAGACGACCTTGGCGACGTCCTTGCGGAGGCTCGGGAGGGTGGGGGCGAACTTGTAGCCGCAGCAATCGGTGTCGTTGAACTTCATGTGCGGGACGATGGCCTCATACGGGTTGAGGTCGTACTGCTCGCACAGCCAACCGCAGACCTTGACCAGGGAATCGCGCAGTCGTTGCGGAGGCAGGACGGTGTTGTAGGTGCCTTCGCACTCGATGCCCACGGTGTCGGCGTTCGCGCCTCTCACGTGCGTGCCGACTACCATCTCGCCCCGTTCGGCCGCCGCGAGGCTGCCCGTACGACCCTCCAGGATGTGGCCTCCCCGGCTGATGGTGAAGTGCTGTCCGGTGTCGCCCCATCCTCGTCCCTTGTGCGCATTCTGGATCGCGCGTGCGAGGCGCTCTGCCCGTGCGAGCGAGTAGTCGTCGACGTTGTCGGTGAAGGTGTGGTGCACGACGATGTACTTGGGAGGACGCCGGCGGACGGTCGCGGTTCTTTCCGGCTTGCCGGCCCCCCACTCTTTGGTCGGGTGGATCAGCGGAGACTTGGCGGATGCCGTGCGTGCGTTCCGGGAGGCGCGAGATCGCCTGCCCCCGGCCGCGCCCTCCTTGCCACTCGCGGCGGCTCGTTGCGCTGTCCGCGCCGGAGGCGAGCCCCGCATTTCCTGGACGCCGAATGCCGCGCCGGCCGCGAGGAGGCCGCCCAGAAGGAGAGTTCGGCGAGGTACGGCGCCGTTCGTGGAGCCGTCGGCGCGATGCCGTCCGTCGTAGTTCATCGGAATTCCTCCGAGGGGATCGCCCCACGGCGCGGCCAATGTCATGGGAATGGCATGCCGAAGGGCAGGCGGAAGTCGCCGCCTGTGGTCAGCAGGGGATAGTGCGTGCACTAACGCATGCGGGGCCTGCCCCGGCTGGAGCCGTGGACAATGAAGGTCAAATGAATTAGTTGCGCACGTGCACGCTACGAGGAAGACGCTGCATCAGCATGCGTGGGGATGGTCCTCGTCAGACGATCGGAATCAACAGAGTCTGCGGTTCTGCTGTCTTCCGGCGCTCTACGCTGTGCCAGGTCAGGTGCCCGGACGGCTGACCGTTCGGGAGTCAGGCGCAGGACGGTCGGCAACTGGGGGAGCGTACTGCCTTTTCACGCTTTCTCCTCTCCTTGACTGCCTACCGGGTTAGCTGACGGGTTCGGGCCAGGAGTAGGCCCTACCGCGGCCTTGGTCGCGGATTCACCCCAAGAAGGATGGGTCCCCGGCTTCCAGGGCGTCGGGCGCCATGGAATTAGGCGTTCGGCCGGTCGCCTGTGGAGCGGCGTTCCCTGGCCGACTACTAGGCAAGTTAGTACATGGAGCTCCGTGCGTCCAAGTCGGCAAAGGTAAAATTCAATAGTGATCTACGCCGGGCCACTCCGCCCGAGGCTGGGTCTTCGCCTGTGAGTGACGCGGGTTCCGGGATGGGAGCTCCAAGGGAGCGGGTCGCTCGTGCGCCATCGATTCCGAGCTTGGCTCAGGGATGAAGTGAGCCATACGGGACTTTGGCGGGGTCTCGTCCTACGACACGTAGGAGATGGCTACAGTATGTGATGTGTACCTAACTCAGCGTGCTTCGCAGGGGTGCGGCCCCTCGTCAGGAGGCGGTCTGTCGCTCCTGCTGGTCACGCTGTCCGCGCTCCACTTCGTGCTCTGCCTGCCTGGTCTGCACTCAGAAGAATCGGCTGGGACGGCGGGGCGCACGGTACCCTCTGCCGCCTTGAGTGCCCACGCCGACGGTCAGCCTGGCAACTCGGGCGGAGCGGCGACGAAGAGCCTTCCTCCCGAGCCGCATGATGACTGCGGAGATTCGACGGCTCTCCCGTCCGAGGGCAGCCGGGTTGTCATGCTTCTCATTGCCGCGTTCCTCGGACTCGCCATCCTCTTGGTGAGGGGAGAGCGAGATGCGGCAGCGATGTTCCTGCGGAGTTCCTGTGCCGCGTTGCGTCGACGATGCGTACCGCCTCGCCCCAACGGGACCCGTCTCCTGAACCTGATCTGCCTGGCGCGGCTGTGATCGGCCAGGTCATGCGCCCTTGTCGATGACGGAATAGCGGAGGACGAAGTTCTCCGATCTTCCTCCTCGGCATGCCCGCTGAGGGACAACCGGCGACGACCGCCTCGCAACCACATCCGCGCTGCTGAGCTGAGCCTTCAGGAGAGAACGTTGGACGCGATCGATCTGCACGTACCAGGGCAATCGAAGGGCTTTGGTGCTTCCCGAGGGACGGGAGCCGGCACCTGCCGGTCGCCTGCGCGCCTGGTCGGGAACACTCCCGTCCTCTGGATTCCGGATCTGTCCGGAGGGAGCACGAACGGCTTCTGGGCCAAGATCGAAGGCACGAATCCGGGCGGGATCAAGGACCGTCCGGCCCTCCACATGGTCGCCCGCGCCCGGGAGCGCGGCGATCTAGCCTCAGGAACGCCGATCATCGAATCCACCAGCGGCACGCTCGGGCTCGGCCTGGTACTCGCCGGGATCTCCTACGGCCATCCCGCCACGCTCGTTACGGACCCGGGAATGGAGCCGCTGATGGTCAACCTGCTGCGCGCGCACGGCGCGACGGTCGACGTGGTGGCGGAACCCCATCCCACGGGCGGCTGGCAGGAGGCGCGTCGGCGACGCGTCCAGGAGCTGCGGGAACGGCAGGCGGACGCCTACTGCCCGGACCAGTACAACAACCCCGACAACGTCGCCGCCTACGAAGGGCTCGCGCTCGAACTGGCCGGCCAACTCGGCCAGGTGGACGCGCTCGTCTGCAGTGTCGGCACCGGCGGTCACAGCGCCGGGACCTCTCGGGTTCTGCGCCGGATGTTCCCGGAACTGCGGGTCGTCGGGGTCGACACGGTCGGGTCCACCATCTTCGGGCAGCCGGCGAGGCCGCGGCTCATGCGCGGCCTTGGAAGCAGCATCTACCCGCGCAACGTGGACTACGCCGCGTTCGACGAGGTGCACTGGGTCGCGCCCGCCGAAGCCGTCTGGGCATGCCGGGAGCTCGCCAAAGCCCGATACACCACCGGCGGGTGGAGCGTGGGGGCGGTCGCGCTCGTGGCCTCGTGGATCGCGCGGTCGGAATCCGAGCACCACAAGATCGCGGCCGTCTTCCCCGACGGACCGCAGCGCTACTTCGCGACGGTCTTCGATGACGGATACTGCTCCCGGCACGACCTGATGGGCACCGTCCCGAGCGAGAAGCCCGACGTGATCACGCACCCCGCCGAGCGCGAGGTCACGCGGTGGACCCTCTGCGCCAACGTGACGGCACCGGCCGGAGCACGTGCGGAGGCCGCGCTGTGAGGGCGACATGGTCCCAGCTGTGGTCGTTCGACCGTCCGATCCGGCTGCTGATGGTCAACCAGCTCACCATCAACCTGGGCTTCTACATGCTGATGCCCTACCTGGCCGATCACCTGTCCAGCGGCCTCGGGTTCGCGGCGTGGCTCGTCGGCTTGACCCTGGGCGTGCGCAACCTCAGCCAGCAGGGCATGTTTTTGGTCGGCGGCAGCCTCGCCGACCGGCTCGGCTACAAGCCGATGATCCTCACGGGTCTGGTGCTGCGCACCGTTGGATTCGCCCTGCTCGGAGTCGCCGACGCGTTGCCCATTCTGATCCTGGCCTCGGCCCTCACCGGCCTTGCCGGAGCCTTCTTCAATCCCGCCGTGCGCGCTTACCTGGCTCAGGAAGCCGGCGAACGCAAGGTCGAGGCTTTCGCGGCGTTCAATGTCTTCTACCAGCTGGGGATCCTGGTCGGGCCGTTGATCGGGTTGCTGCTCGGGGGCATCGCGTTCCAGCTCACCTGCATGGTCGCGGCCGGGCTGTTCGCGGTGCTGGCCATCGCGCAGGCCAAGGCGCTGCCGGCCCGGCGCGGCAGCCGCGCCGGCGTCGGCGGGTCCGTCGTCCGGGATTGGCGGACGGCGCTGTCCAACCGTGCCTTCGTCCTGTTCTCCCTGGCGATGACCGGCTCGTACGTCCTGAACTTCCAGGTCTACCTCGGGCTGCCCATCGAGGTCCGCCGGGTGACGGGCGGCGAACTCGGCGTCACCCTGCTCTTCGTCGTCTCCGGCGGCATGGCCGTGCTGGGACAGGTGCGGGTCACCTCCTGGGTCAAAGCGCGCTGGACTTCGGCGCAGGCGCTCGTCCGCGGGCTGGCGTTGATGGGGCTTTCGTTCGTCCCGATGGGACTGGCCGCAGTCCTGGCGCCGGCCACGGCATCACCGCCAGACGGGCCGGCGAGCTATGCGGAGGCGATCGCGCCGATCCTGCTGAGCACCGCACTGCTCACGCTCGCGACCATGGTGACGTATCCGTTCGAGATGGCCACCATCGCGGCGCTCGGGCGGGACGAGATGATCGGCACCTACTACGGCCTCTACAACACGGTCTCCGGCATCGGCATCGCGCTCGGCAACATGCTCACGGGGGCCGCCCTCGACGCGGGCCGGGTCATCGGAGTGCCCAGCCTTCCGTGGCTGGCCCTCGCCGTGGTGGGCATCGCTTGCGCTCTGGCCATCCGTGCCCTGGCCCGCGCCGGACGGCTTGCTCCGGGACGTGAACGCCCACGTGAACGCGCCGCAACTCCCGGCTGACTGAGCGGCCGCCCCAAAGGGCGTGAGGCAGCTGGGGCGCGAGGTGTTGAATCAGTCCAGCACCGCGCTGAACTAGTCGCGCTGAGAGGAACGAGTGACGACATCCACCCCCGGCACACCGATGCCGCCGTTCGTGTACCAGCTCACCCTCGAACGCCCGAACGGAATCAAGAACGAGGCGTGGCTGGTGATCGAGGCGCAGCAGCAACGTCTCGCACTGGCCCTGGAGACCGGCGACCGCCCGCTGTGCATCGGGACGGCCAAGGAACTGGTCGAGGCGATCGCGAAGATCGTGATGTCGACGCGTGGGCAGGCCACCGGAGCCTTGATCGATTTCGACAAGTGCGTCATCCAGGCGCACAAGGCCTTGGAACGCCTGCCGGACCCGGACCTCAGCGACGATCAGAAGCTGAGGCAGCTCGTCCAGAGCGCGAAGGGCATCGCCACCCAGCTCGGTGCCATCCGCAACGCCTACGGAACAGGTCACGGACGGTCCGAGCAACCCGCGGTCACCGAGGAGATGGTCCATCTTTGCCTTGACGGCGCACTGCTGTGGTCCCGGTGGGCGCTCCGCCGGCTCGGCGTCCTCACGCTCTCGATGCCCGAGCCGTTGATCCAGGACCTCGAACACGCGACCTTCCGCCGCGGCGACCTCGGGAAGCGTCTGGACGCGGCCGGCCTGGCCGCCTTGGACCCGCCCGTGCAACGCCGGATCGGGCTCGCCGTAGCGCAGCGCGCGATGCGGGAGACCTTCGTCGTTCGCCAAGACGGCGTTGAGGAGTGCGCTCGGAGTCGCGATATGACGATCTGGCCGGCCGCATATCGGAGTGCGGTCTTCGAGGGGCTGTTCATCGACCCGGGCGGGCGCCTGACCGTGGACGAATGGTCGGCCGATTGGGCCTCGCGCGTGCTCGCGCCACTTCCTCCGGAGGAGGTCACCGCGCTGATCGACAGCTTGCGGAGCAAGCTCGCCGAAACGAGTGCGCCTTCACTCGCGCAAGACCCCTTCGCAGGTGACTACGGCCTCGAACAACGCCTCAGGGCGAGCGCCGCCTACTTGCCGCCGGCGGCGCGTGACGACTGGCTGCTCCTCGCCCGCGAGGTGGCCGCGGCAGCCGAGAACGCCTAGTCGGCGCGCAAGGCGCCGAGCAAGGTCTTCACGAGAGCTTCGCGGGCCTCGGCCTGGCTGAAGCTTTCTGCGGAAACCTCCTCCGTTGCGGCATGCAGCAGTGCGTAGACGGTGCTGACGAGGCATTCCACGGGAAGGTCGGTGCGGAACCGTCCGGCATCCCGCCCTTGGACGACCAGCTCCCGGACGTGCGCCATCGGCGGATCGTGCGGTTGCCGGACCTCCTCGGCCGGAAGGCTCCGCCGTGCGGCGTTGTACAGGCGGCCGAACCTGCCGATCAGCGGCCAGGTCGTGCGTGGCTCAGTTCATGCTGATCCTGGACGTCACGGTGGTGAACGTGGCCTGATCAGGGCGAGCGCCGGCCAACGCCGTGGATCCGGTGGTGCCGCAGGGGCCGGGGCGTGGTGATGCGTGGACGAGCCGTGAGTCATGAGGAACCTCCTGACCGGCTGGTGCCGGAGCGTCGCCGCTAACCCGAACAGTGATGTTCGGGTTTCCCCGACATCGGCGTCGACCTGTCGCTCAGCCGCTCCGTCCTGACCTGGACGGTCACGGCCTACACCCTCTTCTTCGGCGGCCTGATGCTGCTCGGCGGCCGGCTCGCCGACACCATCGGCGCCCGCCGCATGATGCTGATCGGCCTCTCCGTCTTCACCCTCGCCTCGCTGGCCACCGGCCTCGCACAGAACCAGACGCTGCTGCTCGGCGGCCGGGCTACGCAGGGGATCGGCGCGGCACTGCTGTCCCCGGCGGCACTGTCCACCGTGGCGACCATGTTCCACGGCCCTGAACGCAACAAGGCGCTTGGCGTGTGGGGCGCACTCGGGGGAGTGGGCTTTGCCGCAGGGGTCCTGCTGGGTGGCGTCCTCACCGCTGGACCTGGCTGGCGATGGGTGTTCTTCGTCAACGTCCCCGTCGGACTCATCCTGCTGGTGACGCTGCCGATGGTGGTGCGCGGTCACGCCGCGCGGCCGTCCCGGCAGCGGCTCGACCTGCTCGGCGCCGGCACGGTCACCGCCGCCACGGCCGCGTTCATCTACGGAATGATCAACGCCGGGGACGACGGCTGGTCCGCCGCGAGCACCCTCGTCCCGCTGGCCGCCGCCGTCCTGCTGTACGGCGGCTTCGGCTGGATCGAGCGCACGGTGAAGACGCCGCTGATGCGCGTGACCATGCTGGCCCGCCGTCCCGTGGCCGCCGGTGCCTTCCTCATGCTCGTCGCCTCCGGGCTGCTCATCTCACTGTTCTTCCTCGGGTCGCAGTACCTGCAGCACGCGCGCGACATCGGCGCCATGGAGACGGGCCTGCTGTTCCTTCCCGCCGCCCTCGGAACCGGTGCCGGAGCGCACGTCGCCGGACGCCTCGTGGGCTCCATCGGCACGCGCCCCGTCGCGGTGGCGGGCCTGGCCCTGGTCACTGTCGGCGCCGGCCTGCTGACCGGCCTGTCGGCGGACGGCGGAGTCGGTCTAGAACTGCTTCCGGGGATCGTGATCGCCGCTGCGGGCGTGGGGCCGGTGTTCGTCGCGGCGAGCACCTCCGCACTCGCTCACGTCGACCACGCGGAGGCGGGTCTCGCTTCCGGCGTGATCAACACCTTCCACGAGCTGGGTGCCGCGATCGGCGTTGCGGTGGCGTCCACCATCGCCGCCACAGGTCTCGCAGCAGTCCCTTCCATCGACGGCTTCACCACCGCGTTCGCCGTGTTCGCCATCGCCGCGGCGACCGCCGCCATCGCGTCCCTCTGGCTGGTCCCGCCAGGCAAGCCGCAGATGACCGGTGTCCCGCACGCCCACTAGGTGTCGTTCCGCGCCCCGGAACCAGGCTCCCTACATCGTTGTAGGCATGACGTGCGGGCACTGCTTCAGCTCGATCATCGAGGAAGTCGAGAAGATCGCCGGGGCGTGTTCGCGGCCAGCGACGGATTTCGACGACGCGCTGATCCCGGACGCCGGAAGGGCCGTCTCATCAGTCCCCGCGTGACAGCCCGTCCGGCGGGCCGGCGGCCGTCGATTCAAGTGGTGTCGCAGGCGCGGGCGTCGTCTTCCAGCGCTCTTCGATGCGTCCGAAGCGCCAGATCACGAGGGCGATGATCCAGGTCACCACGAACAGAGCGACGATGGCGTACCCGACGTAGTTGAGGTCGAGGCCGCCCAGGGATGCCAGCGGACCTCGGGTCACACCGAGCTTCTCGATCAGCGGGCCGGTGAGCTCTAGCACGCCGATGATCATGGCGACGGCCACGGAGAGCGCCGTGATCGTGATGTTGTAGTACACCTTCCGGACCGGTTCGGCGAAGGCCCAGCCGTAGGCGAAGTTCATGAAACAGCCGTCGATGGCGTCCAGGAGGGACATTCCGGCAGCGAAGAGGATCGGGAGGGTCAGGATGGCGTACCAAGGGAGGGTGAAGGCCGCCGCTCCGCCGGCGAGGACCAGGAGGGAGACCTCCGTGGCGGTGTCGAATCCCAGGCCGAACAGGAGCCCGACCGGGTACATGTGCCACGGTTTCCGCACCGCCTTGGTGATGCCGGCCAGGATGCGGTTGGCGAACCCGCGCTTGTTCAGGTGCTCTTCGAGTTCGTGCTCGTCGTACTGGCCGTGGCGCATGGCGAGGAAGACCTTGACGATGCCGCCGAGGATCATCAGGTTGATCAGACCGATGACTACCAGGAACACGCCGGAGACGAGCGTGCCGATCAGCCCGGTGACGCTCTGCAGCGTGGACGACTCGTCCTCGACCTGCCCGGTCAGGGTCCGCATGCCGAATCCGAGGAGTACGCACAGGGCGAAGACGATGCTCGAATGCCCCAGCGAGAACCAGAAGCCCACCGACAGCGGGCGACGGCCGTCGGCCATGAGCTTTCGTGTGGTGTTGTCGATCGCCGCGATGTGGTCGGCGTCGAACGCGTGCCGCATCCCCAGCGTGTAGGCGGTGACTCCCAGGCCGATGGTGTAGGCGCCCGCTCCGCCCAGTTCGTAGTGCTGCGGCGCGATGAGCACGATCAGCGTGTACCAGCCGATGATGTGCAGCGCGGCGATGAAGGCCGCCATCCCGGCAAGACGCGTCCACTCGGCGCGGGTGAGGTCAAGCCCCGTCCATGGACGCCGCTGCCGGACCACCGGGGTTCCCCTGCCCATCTACCCGCCTATGCTCGGAAGTCCGATCTCCTACGCCGCATAGTAGATGCGTGAGATTTGTAGCTGCAAGAAGTTCGCATCTGAGGCCGTGCGCGGTGGGCAGTGAGGTCGCTGGGCCGCCCCGACGAGGGCGGTTCGCGTTAGGGCTGCTGGACGACGAGGCCGCCGAGTAGCAGGTCGATGACGGCCTTGCGGGCGGTGTCCGAGTCCCAGTGGTGGCTGGCGCGTAGGTGGATGTATCCCCACCCGACCGTATTGAACAGAACCGTTGCGGTGACCGTGACGTCGAGGGCCCGAAGGGAACCGTCGGCCGCGCCATCGCGCAGAAGTCGTTCCAGGGGCTCGGCGAAGACGTCGACCAGCAACGCCTCTGGGCCCGGTCGATGGAAGACCTCTCCATGCGCCAAGAACATGCCGGCCAGCAGATCGAGGTGACGGTCCGCCGCCTCGCAGATAGCGGTCAGTGCGGTGCGCAGCCGCTCGGCTCCAGACCCCGAGCTGGTCAGAGCCGGCCACATCGCGGCCCGGTAGGTCTCGGCGGCCCGCTCCGTGAGCGCCGCGATGAGTTCGTCGCGGGTCACCTTGCGACGATAGATGGTGGCCCGGGACATGCCCGCCTCTTCGGCGATTCGCTCAAGCGTCGTCTCGGAGAGCCCCCACCGGGTGATGGCGGCCTCCGTCGCATCGATGAGCCGAGGATCGAGCGCGGCCGGGCCTTGCGTCATACGTGCATCGTAATTGAGACCCATGACTCTCACTTGCGGCGCCATCCCCGAGCAGGTAAGGGCAGGGCTGCCCTCACCAACATGCCGATCATGCCGCTGAACAGCGCAGGCTGTTTGCTCGCTGTTTGCATCGTCTTGAGCGTTTGATATGGTCCGTCCCAATTCGGTGCTTGCCATGCGCCGAAACCACACATCAGTGCCCGCTTCACCACCGAGCCGAACGGCGGCTCGCGATCCGGCTCGTCAGTAGTGCGACCCGGTGGTCAGGTGAAGGCGGCGACGCCGAGTCCGCGTCCGTGCGGAGCCGGGGAACCAGCGCGAGGACGATCCAGGTCGACGAGGCCTGGCACCTCGCAGGGGTGAATCGACCTCTCCTCATCATGATCGAAGTGGGGTCGTAGGGCAGCTTCCATGCCCGAATCCGTCAGCTAACCCGGTAGGCGGTATGGAAGGAGAAGATGCCGTGAGACCTCGGCATGCCAAGAAACAGTTCAATCTCACTGCCCCCGTTTCTGGGGTGGTTCTCGCCGGCGTGTTCGCCGGTTCGCTCGGCCTGATGCCGAGCGGTGACTCAGAGGACCCGGCGCCCCGCACCACGCGGCCCGCGATACTCGCCGCGGACCGAGGGGAGGAACCGTCCAAGCAGGGAGACGCGCCTCAGACCGACAAGAGCAAGGCCGAGCCCGCCAAGCCGCCGGCCACTTGCAAGCCTTCGGAGGCGAAGAAGCGCAAGTACGCGAACGGACGGATCCCGACTCGGGACCTCTGTCCGCTGCCTCAGGAGGGAGAGTTCCTGCGAGCCGACGCGGCGGTGGCCTTCTACAAGCTCAATGCGGCTTATAAGAAGCGCTTCGGCAAGGACGTGTGCCTGAGGAGCTCCTACCGCACCTTTGCGAAGCAGAAGCAGCTCTATGAGAGCATGCCGGCGGGCATGGCCGCGCGACCGGGCCGCAGCAAGCACGGGTACGCCATCGCCGCCGACTTCTGCGGCGGTGTGCAGAACGATGAGTCGCCGCAGTTCAAGTGGATGCTCGCCAACTCGAAGAAGTACGACTGGGTACATCCGGAATGGGCCTTCAGCAGCCCGTTCGAACCGTGGCACTGGGAGTTCGACGTCGGCCAGGACGCCTAGCGGATTCCTCCGGGGTGGGCCGGGCGCGACCGGCCCGGGCCCCCCCCCCCCGGTTAAAACGGCCCCCCCCCCCCGCCGCGAAGGGGCCAGGGACGCAGAGACACCCTAGCCCCCC
>NZ_JBEYTW010000051.1:0-61653 GCF_040643275.1 Spirillospora sp. NPDC047418 | reverse complement strand
CCCGACGGCCCCATGATCGCGGTGAAGGTGCCCCGCCGCAGCCCGACGCTCACCCCGTCGAGCGCGACCACCGCACTCCTCGCACCGCCGTAGACCTTGCGCACCGCCGTCAACCGGACGACGTCGTCACGACCGTCCGCACCGTCCGCACCGCCCTCACCGGCAGGTGCTTCATACAGGGAGTTCGTCATGCCGATCATCCTCGTGACCAGGACGCGGCACGCGGCAGGCCCGATCGACTGAACCTCCCGTCCACCGATCGGTGGACAACCCCCCGGTCGGCAGCGCCCGGCGCCCCTCCCCGGGGTCAGCGGGTGCGGGCGACCTCGGCGGCGATGGCGTGGAAGGCCGGGAGCATCTCGCCCTCATCGGCGTCGAAGAGCGTGCTCTTGACGATCACGACGTGGTGTTCGGTCGAGACGTAGATGGACTGGCCGCCGAGGCCGGCGGCCCGGTAGCCGTCGGTTCCGTCGAGCCACCAGCCCAGGCCGTACGACGAGGTGAGGCCGGACGGCCTCACGACCTGCGACACCCAGGACGCCGGGATGACGCCGCGTCCGCCGTCCAGCATGAGCTTGCCCATGCGGGCGAAGTCGCGGTCGGTGGCGTAGACGCAGCAGTAGCCCAGGCCGTTGCCGTGGGAGTCATTGCCGACGTAGGCGGTGGCGGCCATCCCGCCGGGGCCCCAGATCTTGTCCTGCACGTACTGGTAGAACGGCTTCCCGGTGGCCCTCTGCAGGATGAGCGCGAGGACGGCGGTGTTGAGGCTCGTGTAGTTGAACTGCGTGCCCTGCTCGACGGCCTTGGTGCGGGTGGCGGCGAACTGGAGGGTGCTGTAGAGGCCGAGGCTGACGCCGACATGCAGCGGCACGTCGTCGACGGTCTCGTTCCACCCGATGCCCGACGCCATGCGAAGCAGGTTCCGGATCGTCACCGGCCCGTAGGCGGTCTTCGCCAGTTCCGGGACGTAGCTGCCGGCGGTGTCGTCGATCGAGTGGATCTCGCCTTCGGAGAGGGCGACGCCGATGGCGTCGGCGGTGAAGGACTTGGCCATCGACCAGGACTGGAACAGCGAGTCCTTGGAGTACCCGGGGGCGTACCACTCGTTCACGATCTTGCTGCCGTCCAGCACTACGAAGCCCTGCGCGGCGCGGTTCAGGTAGTCCCGCACGGTGCGGGTCTGGCCGTCGTAGGTGTAGGTGACCTTCCCGAGGTCGCGGGGGTCACTGGTCAACTCGACCGGGTGCGCCGACGCGGTGAGCCGGTCGAAGTTCGGCAGGCGGGCCGCTTCGAGCGCGGACGCGGTGGACCGCGAGACGGCCGGGCCGGGCGGGACGGGTGCGGCGAGCGCGGGGCCGGCGGTAAGACCGAGACCGAGGACGGCGGCGAGCGCGAGGGCAGTGGGCCTGCGGCGCATGGGGACTCCCGGGGGTGGAGTGGTCGGACGCGGAGAGCGGCCGTTTCAAATCCCGACAACCGAGACCGTAAGTCCACGCGCAGCACCGAACCATGACCGGTAGTGACAAAATGCGCCGCGGAAATGCACACGGCGACACAGCCCCGGCAGGTACGTTCCGGGATGCGCCAGGCCCTGGACGCTCTGTCCGCCATATCAGTGACCGGGACGGACGGCGGTGAGCGCGGCTCTCGTTACCTCCGGCGGCGCTTCTGGCGGCGCGGCTTGGGCGCGGGGCGCTGTTGCGGCGGCTTCTTACGGGCGGGCTGCTGCCGGGGATTGCGGCCACGGGAGCTGTTGGGGGTGCGGCCGCGGACGATGCCGATCAGTTCCTCCATGAGGTCGGTCGTCTCGGCATCGAGCCAGGCCAGGCCGATCTGGGACTGAGGGGCGTCGGTCACGGTGCGGTAGGTGAGGTCTTTGCGGTGGTGGAGGCGGGCCAGAGACTGCGGGAGCAGCAGGACGCCGGCTCCGGACGCCACCAGCCCGATCGCGCCGGCGGTGCTCTCAGGACGGGTGAAGGCAGGTTGCCCGGGACGCTCGTCCCAGGTCAGGACCTCGTCGAGCGGCTCGAACACGTCCTCGTCGGCGAGATCGGCGAGCTCCACCTCCTCCGCTGCGGCCACCGCGTGGTCCTTGGGCACCACGACCACGGTCGTCTCCAGGTACAGCGGGATCACATGCAGGGCCTCGCGGTCGACGGGCAGGCGTACGAACGCCGCGTCCACGCCACCGTTCCGCAGCAGGGGGACGACCTCGGCCGCCGGCGTCTGCAGCAGGCGAAGCGGCACATCCCGGACCCGCTCGGCCCACACCCCGGCCCACTTCGCGGGCGTCACCCCCGGGACGTAGGCCAGCCGGAACTCACCATCTGTCACTCCGCCACCCTAGTCACGTCCGGACAGTCCCCTCCCGCTGGCTACCCTTGAGGCCATGGCCACGTCCAAAGCAAAGACCCCGCAGACCATGAAGTCCGCGACCGCGGCCAAGAAGCTGGGGATCCTGCTGTCGGCGGCACCCGCCGAGTTCCAGGAAGGCCCCGTCTCCCGGGACGAACTGAACGCGCTCCAAGCCGCCCCGCCCTCCTGGCTGGCGAACCTGCGCCGTGAGGGCCCCCACCCCCGCCAGGTCGTCGCCGCCAAGCTCCGCGTCTCCATCTCAGGTCTGGCCCGCGCCGGCATCACGGACCCCCTCACCACAGCCGAGATCGAGAACCTGAAGGCAGAAAGGCCCGACTGGCTGGAACGCGAGCAAGCCGTCCAGGCAGAAGTCCGCAAGGAGGAACTCCGCCTCAAGCAGCAGCGCGCCAAGACCTGACTCACGGGACGCCCCCGGCCGCCCCGCCCACGACGCACCGGCGACAGGCAACGGCACGCATCAAGCCTGACTCTCGTTAGCGGTACTCCACCTGACGGATCTCTTCCAGGGCATCCAGATCCCTGCGACGTAGCCTGCGCCTACGTACTGCCTCGACCTGGACTCCGGCATCACCAGTCGGTGACTACGCCCAGGCGGGATCACGGCCGGTCAGGCCGAGGACGCGATCCAAGGTGGGAGCGTCGCCCGGCACCGCGACTTCCGGCCCGTACATGCCCATCTCCCGCCCCTGCTCCACGCTCGCGAACACCGTGTCGTGCAGATGCGTCAGCAGGTCGGCGGGCAGTTCCAGCCGCTGCCCGGTCGCGACCGCCAGGTCCCAGCCGTGCAGGGCCAGCTCACCGACGATCATGTCGCCCAGGACGGACGCGGGCAGCGGATGCGGCGTGCCCATGCTCGTCTCGCCCTCCCAGGCGCTCGGCGGCGCCCACGACGACGTGATGTCGTCCAGCAGGGCGAGCAGGCGGCCGCGCCAGTCGCCGGCCGTCAGGTCCACCTCGGACTCGGTGCCCGCCGGCTGCGGAACGGACTCCTTGCGGCCGCCGCCGGCGAGCGACGGGCCCCAGAACAGGAGGTGGTTGATCAGTGCCCGCACGTCGTACTCCGTGCATGGAGTCTTGTCGGCGAGTTGGTCGTCGCCGATGGTGCGGACGACTGCGGCCATGGCCTCGGCGGCGTTGGACAGATGTGACATGGCAGCGAGGCTAGGCGGCCTGAGCCGGCGGGGTATTGGACAAAGGCGACATACACTCTGCCGCGTGGAGCGGGACGTTCGTGAGCTGCGAGGTGCGTGGACCAGGTATCAGCGCCACACGTTCCACAGCCCGTCGCCGGCGCTCGCGCCATGGGTGGAGCGGTACTGGGAGGCCCGCTGGGACTACGCCGAGCCCTACCGGCAGAAGATCGTGCCGTACCCGAACGTGCACCTGTCGTTCGGCGGCGGCCGCGCGGACGTCAACGGCGTGTGCAGCGGCCACCAGATCAAGGTCCTCGAGGGCCGCGATCATGTCTTCGGCGTCGCGTTCCGGCCGGGCTGCTTCCGCCCGTTCCTCGGTGACTCCGTCTCGACGATCACCGACCGCGCCGTCCCCGCGACCGAGGTGTTCGGCCCCGATCTGCCCACGACGCTCGACGTGCCGACCGTGGACGCGTTCCTGCTGGAACACCTGCCGGACGACGACCCCCGGGTGCGCCAGGCGGTGGCCGCGGTCGAGCTGATCGCCGAGGACAAGGCCGTGACCAGGGTCGAGCGCCTCGCCGGCGAGCTGGGGCTGAGCATGCGGGGGCTGCAACGGCTGTTCGCGGAGTACGTCGGCATCGGGCCCAAGTGGGTGATCCGCCGCTACCGCCTGCACGAGGTGACCGCACGCATGGCCGCCGGCGGGACGATCGACTGGGCCGCGCTGGCGGCAGGCCTCGGCTACGCCGACCAGGGCCACTTCATCCGCGACTTCAAGGGCATGTTCGGCGAGCAACCGACCTGGTACGCGCAACGCTATTAGTCCCGCCCGAGCCGGATCCGCGGTCGCGTATTTCAAAGATCTTCGATACGTGATCCGCCGTATCGAAGATCGCCTTAATGTGGCCGGATTTGGACAGCTCAAGCTATGTACCGAGGTTGTCAGGAGTGCGACTTTAGGAGAGATGGGCGGGTCGGGTGACAGAAACAGTGGGGGAGATCTCGTGGAGCAGACGTTTTCGACTGTCCCGGTGAAAAACTTCTACCGGGTCACCGCTGCACAAGTTCCACAGATCACCGGCACGCATCTGAGGGAGGAGGCGGCCGCCGAGCCGACCAAGCCGGTTTATGGCTCCGCCGTGAACAAGCCTCGTCTCCCGAAATGGGTCCGGTTGCGAGAGAAGACGACGAATGTCGGCCAGTTCGTCGTTCTCAGAGACGTCGAAGAGGGCAAGGTGCAGATCGACGGCTCCGCCGGAAATTCCTACATCCAGGTGGTGAGCAGCGGGGCATACTGGATGGTCCTGACGTTGGAGGTCGGCCAGAGCGAGCTCCTGAAGCTCATGGACCAGTCGGTGGCCGAACCCGATCTGGCCGACGCCCACGTCAAGAACAACGGCTACCGCGATCCCGGCTGGCAGGTGTTCCCGGCCGACCCGCACCCGCTCGACGTCAGCCAGGGCGCGGTGGGCAACTGTCGGGTCGCCTCCGCGATGCAGGCGATCGCGGCCAGTGATGAGGGCCGCCGCTGGCTGCGCAAACTGATCACCAGCGCGGACGGCCGGCACACGGTGATGATCAAACCCGGTGGCGGACCGAAGTCGACGCCGCAACCCGGCGCGCTCGTGCCCGTGACCGTCAGCGGCTACATCCCCTGGAGCGTGCTGGACAATCGGCCGCTGTATCTGCTCAAGGGAGCCGCTCCCGCGCCGGGCGACGAGGCGGAGCGCGAGCCCGGACGCCACCCTGCGGCCCTCTGGCCCGCCATCATCGAAAAGGTGCTCGCCGAGCACTGGGGCGGCTATCAGAAGCTGGACGGTGCGGAGGAGATGTCGGTCTTCGCGACGCTCGGCCTCACCGATATCCGGCATGTCAACTGGCTGAGCAAAACCGAGTTCGACACCCAGGGCCATACCTTCGACTTTGACGGCTACAAGGCCAAGGTCCTGGAAATGGCCAAGAAGGGCTTTGCGCTGACCACCAGCGCCGAGGGCAAGCAGCACAATTACGCCCTTCTGGCGGTCGACGACCAGGGTGTGGTCGTCAGCGACCCGAACTCCCGGGACAAGGACCTCCCGGCACGTCTGCAAAGCCCGCCGGTGGCTAAGGCCGGAGAAAAGATTCCCGAGGCGGCCGCATTTCCCCGCCGCTACGGCTGGATGGACTTCTTTAAAACCTTCCGGTGGGTGTACGGCGCCGTGCCGCCAACCACGTGAGGCGCTCCTGACATAGCGGCCGGAGTAGCCATTCAGCCCGCGATGGCTGCGTGAGGCGGTCTCGCCCAGACCACGGCTATCGCGCCGGGAGGCCGCGCGGGCGCGAGGGCGCGAGGGCGCGTCAGGGAATTGCGGCCTCGATCTGGGCGAGGTGGGCGGCGAGGATCTCATCGAAGGCGACGCGGCGGCCGTCCCCGAGGGGGCGGATCTCGCGGGCGAAGTGCGCCAGGGCGGGGAAGCGGTCGGGGTCGGCGCCGAGGACCGCGACACGGAACTGCTCCATGCCCTGTTCGTACTCGCCGGGGGTGAGGGTGTCGAAGCCGGCCTCGGAGGCGATCAGCGCGGCCAGGAGGATCACGATCCGGTGGTAGCGGGGCGGAATCTCCTCATCGGGCAGACCCGAGGCCCACAAAGCCTGTAGCACCTCCTCCATGACGAGCCGGGAACCGGTGCCGCCCGACCCGTAGCGTCCCCAGATCGCGGCGAGTTGGGGATGCCGGCCGAAGGTCTCCCGCAGGCGCAGCGCTGTGGCGGTGATGCGGTGCTTCCAGTCGCCCTCGGGACGGTAGCCGTCCATCGCGGCCACCAGGATCCGGTCGGCGACCGCGCGCAGCAGCTCGGTCTTGTTGCGGAAGTGCCGGTAGAGGCTGGAGGAGTCGGTCCCGAGCGCCGCGGCGAGCTTGCGCACGCTGAACGACTCGGCGTCGCCGGTGCGCAGCAGCTCCGCCGCCGTGTCCAGGATCTGCTCTGTCGACCAACGCCTTCGGCGTGTCATCTCACCCCTCTCGACGGCGTCCAGCCTAGCCTATGCACTTGCTGTTGCACGCACTGCGTGCATAATGAAGGCGCCTGCTCACTGAGAGGCCAGGCTGGGAGAAGGAGAGATGGAGACATGAGCGAGGCCACTGCTGTGAAGCGGCCGCCGGAGCCGGACTTCTCGGCGATAACGGCCGAGGAACTGATCGCCTACCGCGAGGCGGAGAACGGCTGGCGGGCGTCCGGCGCGGCGCGGGCGATCCTCGGGGAGCCGGACCCCGGGGCTGCGATCGAGTGGCGGGACATCGCGCTGCCGGGCCGCGACCTTCCGGTCCGGGTGTACCGGCCGGTGCCGGCGGGCGACGGCGAGGCCGCCGTCCGGACCGATCTACCACTGGTGGTCCACGTCCACGGCGGCGGCTTCGTGGGCACGGCGGCGCAGTGCGACTGGACCAGCAGCCGCCTCGCCGCCCGGCTGCCCGCGCTCGTCGTCTCGGTCGAGCACCGGCTCGTCGCCCCGGACGGCCCGCTCGCGAACGCCGCCGACGACGCCTGGGACGCACTCCGGCACGTGATGCGGCACGCCTCGCAGTGGGGGATCGACCCGACGCGCACGGCCGTCTTCGGCGAGAGCTTCGGCGCGCTGATCAGTGCCCTGGCGGCCCTCCGGGCCCGGGAGTCCGGCCTGCGGCTCAAGGCGCAGGTGCTGGTCAACCCCGTAGTCGACGTGACCGGGACGATGTACGACTACCCCTCCATGACCGAGTTCGCGGACAGCCCGACCCTCGCCCCGCCGCGACTTCGGCTCCTGCGGCGGCTCGCCGTCCCGCCGGGAACCGACGCCCGCGCCTTCTCGCCGCTGTACGCGGACGATCTGAGCGGGCTCGCCCCCGCGCTGCTCGTGGTGCCGACCCAGGACGCGGTCGCCGATCACGGCCGCCGCTACGCCGAGCGGCTGCGGGCGGCCGGGACGTCCGTGCGACTCACCGAGTACCCGGGAGCGCGGCACGCGTTCCTCACCCTGCCAGGGGTGGAACCGCAGGCCCGGGTCGCCCGAGCGGAGATTCTCGAGTTCCTCCGCTCAGCCCTGGAAACGTGACGGAGGAATGATGCACACCACCACTCTCAGGCCCGGCGGCCCCGAAGTCTCCCGGCTCGGTCTGGGCTGCATGAGCATGACCGGCGCCTACGGCCCCGCCGATCCGCACGAGGCCGCGGCCACCCTGCTGGAAGCCCTCGATTCCGGCGTCACCCTCTTCGATACCGGCGACTTCTATGGCGACGGCGCGAACGAGGAACTGCTCGGCCGGGTGCTCGCCCCGCACCGCGACCGCCTCGTGCTGGCCACCAAGACGGGTGTCCGGCGCACCGCCCAGGGGCTGGTCCCCGCCGGCTCGCCCGACGATCTGCGCCGCGCCTGCGAAGCGTCCCTGCGCCGGCTCCGCACCGACCGCATCGACGTGTACTACCTCGCCCGCGTCGACCCCGCCGTTCCTGTCGAGGAATCGGTCGGCGCGCTGGCCGAGCTCGTCGCCCAGGGCAAGGTGGGCTACGTCGGCCTGTCCGAGGTCGCGGCCGGCACCCTCCGCCGCGCCCATGCCGTCCACCCGATCAGCGTCGTCCAGACCGAGTACTCACTGTGGGAACGCCATGTCGAGCACGACATCCTGCCCACGCTCCGGGACCTCGGCACCGCACTGGTCGCCTACAGCCCTCTCGGCCGCGGCCTGCTCACCGGAGCCGTCCGCGCCACCACGCGTTACGACCGCGGCGACTTCCGCGCCACCGCCCCCCGCTACAACGGCGACGACCTCAAGGCCAACCTGGCCATCGTCGAGGCCATCACCCACCTCGCCGCCACCAGGAACGCCACCCCCGCCCAAGTCGCCCTCGCCTGGCTCCTCACTCGCGGCAGCGACGTCATCCCCATCCCCGGCAGCTCGCGCCGCCCCCACCTGCGCGACAACCTGGCCGCCCTCGACCTGCACCTGTCCGCGGCCGACCTCCATGCCATCGACACCGCCGTCCCCGCCACCGGAGCCCAAGGAGCCCGATACGGCGACCACGGCATCGGCATGATCGACCAATGAGACCGGAAGCCGAGGCAGCGTAAGGGCGTGCACCCCAACGCGGGCTCGGGCCCGCGTTGGGGTGCACGGCGAGAACCTCGGCCAAGTCCGGAGAGGACGGTCCGGATGGCTGTCGTTCAGGGGCGTCACCGACGGTTTCGGTGACGCCCCTGACGGGTCGATCGGCAGTGCGGCGGCGGCCCGAGCGCGCTAAGGGCCGTTCGGGCCGTTCGCCGCGATCAAGAGCGGGAGATCAGACGCCGAACGCCGCCGCATAGCGGATGATGCCGCTCGGGACCGGTTCTTCAGGGTTGAGGGCGAGCGCCATCATGTACTTGTCCTCGACCTCGAAGGACGGGCGGATACCGAATCCGGAGGCCGGGGTGAAACCGAAGCGCGGGTAGTACTCGGCGTGGCCGAGCACGACCACCAGGTTCTCCCCCTGCTCGCGGGCGGCCTGCAGGCCGGCGCGGATGGCGGCGGAACCCGCGCCCCCCCGCTGGTTCTCGGGCCTGACCGCGCACGGGCCCAAGGCGAGGGCGGGCGAGTCGCCGACATGGCAGCGGGTGAGCAGCGAGTATCCGGTGAGTTCGCCGCCGGGGGCCTCGGCCAGCCAGGACAGGCCGGGCAGCCACGCCTGCGGGTCGGCCCGCAGCGCCTCGATGAGGTCGGCCTCGTGCGGGCCGGGGAAGGCCGCCAGGGTGATGTCGCGGATGGCGGCGACGTCGTCGGAACGCTCGGGGCGGGTGGTCCAGGTGATGCTCACGGTCGGGTTCGTCTCCTCGTCATTGTGCGGGTGCAGGACGTAGCCGGTGTACCGGTAGTCCGTGCCGTGCTCGTGGCGCAGGGTGATCTCCTGCAGGGTGGTCGCGGCCGCCTCGTGCATCCCGGGGACGGCCGGGTCGGCCGCTCGGGGCGAGCAGCCGCCGCCAGGAGCGCAGCGCGGTCTCGAACCCGATGGAGGATGAGCGGTCGGCGAGGACCGCGGGACGCTGCCGGTCACGACTGCTGGTCCCGGAACCGGTAGGTGGCGCGCAGGTGACTGGTGATGGCCTTCTTCTGGTTGGCGCGCTCATTGCGGAGCCGGGCATCGGTACGTGAGGCCGCCCAGGCGTTCTCCCGCTGCAGCTTCTGATAGCTGTGCAGGCGACGTTCGGGCAGTTCACCCGCCTCGATGGCGGCCCGGACCGCGCATCCCGGCTCGGCGTCGTGGGCGCAATCGTTGAAGCGGCACTCCGCGGCGAGGTCTTCGATCTCGGCGAAGACCTGCTCCAGGCCGTCGGCGGCGTCGTGCAGGCTGATCCCGCGCAGGCCGGGCGTGTCGATGAGGACCCCGCCGCCGGGCAGCGGGACCAACTCGCGGCGGACGGTGGTGTGGCGGCCCTTGCCGTCCTGTGCGCGTACCGTGCCGGTGGCCAGCAGCTCCTCGCCGAGCAGCGCGTTGGCGATGGTGGACTTGCCCGCACCCGAGGGGCCGAGCAGCACGGTGGTGCCGTGCAGCAGCGCGGCCAGCACGTCGATGTTGCGACCTGTGGCGACGCTGGTGACCAGGATGTCCACGCCGGGGGCCAGCGCGGCGGCCTCGGTGTGGACGGCCTCGGGATCGGCGGCCAGGTCCGCCTTGGTCAAGACGATCACCGGTTGCGCCCCGCTCTCCCAGGCCAGGGCGAGCAGCCGCTCCAGTTTGGCCGCGTCCAGCGGCGCGGCCAGGGACAGCGCGATGACGACCGTGTCGACGTTGGCGGCGAGCACCTGCCCGTGGGAGGACTTGGACGCCGACGAGCGCACGATCGCGCTGTGCCGCGGCAGCAGCGCCGCCAGGTGCGGCTCGGCGCCCGGACGCAGCGCGGCCCAGTCGCCGGTGCAGGGCGTCAGCAGCGGGTCGGGCGGATGCGGCGCGGCGAACGTGGCCCGCACCGGGCCCGACGCGGTGATCGCCGTGCACCTGCCGCGGTCGACGCGGGAGATCCGGGCCGGTACGAGGCCCGCTTCGTAGTGTTCGATGAAGGCTTGGTCGAGAGCCCCGGTCCACCCGTACCTGGACAGGTCGGATGGATCGGTGAACGTATGTGGCAACGTGAGACCCTTGCGATGAAGGGGCCCCGACGAGACGCGGAATCATCCTGCCCGGCGAGCCGAGCGGCTCAAGGCTAGGAGAAGAAGTGGGTCAGACCGGGGCCCGGGACGTGAGGTTGGTCCGGGCGTTGCGCAGGGCAACGGTCTTCACCGCGGTCATCAAACCTCACCTCCCTCTCACGTCGATCGAACACCAACGAGCATCATGCTATCACCCCGACCGGGGCCGGCTGCATCATCGCCCTCTCTCAGTTGATCGTGACCACGCGGGCCCAGCGCGGCGGGTGGTCCGGGGCATAGTGGGGGTCGTCCTCGTCCACTGCGCGCGCTGGACGAGGAAAGAGACCCACCACGGTGCGGCAAGGGGGCTGCTCGGCGGGCCACGGGGTCTGGCCGTCCGTCAGGGCGACGATCACGTCCGGGCGGGGCCGAGAGCGGAGCGCCCGGGCGAAACCCGAGCGCAGATCCGTTCCTCCGCCACCGATCAGCTCGAGGTTCTCGGCTCGGCACAGTGGAACGGCGACCCCGGCCGCCGCGTCGCAGGAGATCACCGACACCAGGTCGCGCCGCCCGCCCACCGCCCGCGAGATCGCCGCCACCTCCAGCAGCGCGCTGCCCAGTTCGGCGTCGCTGACCGATCCGGATGTGTCGATCACCACGCAGACCTGGGGCGGCTTACGGCGCAGGCTCGGCAGGAGCACGCCGGGGACGGCGGCCGCGCGCCGGGACGGACGCCGATAGCTGTGATCTTCTCCCGCCCCGGGGGCTCCCGCCGCCGAGCGGACCGCCGCCCCCAGCAACTGCCGCCACGGCTGAGGCGGGTGGAACGCCTCGTCCGCCCAGCGGCGCCAGCCTTCCGGTGCGTCGCCCGGCCGGCCCTTGATCCCCTCGGCGACCCGGAAGCGCACCGCGTCCCGCTGCTGTCTGCTCAGACCGTGTGCCCCATCGGGCCCCAACTCCCATGGACGGCCCTGCCCGTCGGCCCCGCTGCCGCAGTCCAGCCAGGCCAGGTCCGGCGTGAGCCCGGACAGAGAAGCCGTCCGCAGGTACTCCTCCATGAGCATCCCGTTGGGCAGCCTCAGCATCGACGGCAGGACCGCCCCGGCGGGCCGCGGAAGACCGTCACCGTAGATGTCGTCGTTGATCTCGAAGTCGGCGGCGATGTTCC
The DNA here is from genome assembly GCF_040643275.1 of Spirillospora sp. NPDC047418. Taxonomy (NCBI): domain Bacteria; kingdom Bacillati; phylum Actinomycetota; class Actinomycetes; order Streptosporangiales; family Thermomonosporaceae; genus Spirillospora; species Spirillospora sp. NPDC047418. The sequence continues at coordinate 49,856 of NZ_JBEYTW010000051.1, read as the reverse complement.
GCCGCAGCCGCTCGCCCGGCCCGGTCTCCCCGTGCTCCTTCGCGTACCGCTCCCCACGCCCGTGATGGTCACGCAGCAGATGGGAGACCTCGTGCACCCAGACGCCCGCCAGCTCCTCCACCGGGATGCGCGCGACGAAGCCGGGGGAGACGTAGCAGCGCCAGTGCGCGTCCACCGCCATCGTCGGCACCGAACGGTCCTCCACGACGTGCAGCGCGAAGAGCGCGCTCGCCAGGTAGGGACGGACCTTCACCGCGTGCAGTCGAGCAGCCAGCAACTTCTCCAGGTCCAGCGGGAGGCCGGGCGGTCCGTCCGGCTCGCCGGAGCCGGTCGGGCGGCGTGCCGGAACGGCGGCCCGCACACGGCGCGGCGGCGAGGGCCGGGGCATCGGAGACTTCGAGGTCGTCGTCATCGGCCCACCCCCGCCGTCCGCGCGGCATCGGCCGACCCCGTGGCCCGCAGTACCGACTGATCGGCCCGCCGGGCGAGGTCGATCACTCCGGCCAGCCGTTCCACCGACTCCGGCACTTCCCAATCGTCACGTCGCAGCGAGGCCAAGACCACCGCCGGGGCGACCAGCAGGTCCGCGGCCCCGGTCTCCAGCGCCCGGACCAGTACCGCCCAGGCCGCTTCCCAGCGCTCCCGCTGCGGCCGTGCGTCCACGGCGGCCACTACCGCCTCCAAGGTCGCCTGACGCAGATCTCCCCGCATCGGCAGCTCGGCGGATGCGGGATCGGCCAGCAGCGACTCGGGGTCCGGCAGGTCCATCCGGTCCAGATGGGCGAGAAGTTCGAGCCCTGGCCCGTCCCCCACCGCGCCCCGCACCAGCAACGCCAGCACCTCCCGTGACACGGACGCCGCCGTACCGAAGGCCAGCAGTGTCAGCGCGGCTTCCCAGCTCCGGGGTGACGGCCAGGCGCCGCCGCGTCGTGTCTCAGTGCTCGGCAGCCGGTGGATCAGCGTCGGCCGTGCCCGCAGGAATCCGCAGACCGCCCGCCGGGCGTAGGCCACCGCTTCCGGCAGCTCCTCCGGTACGAGCCGGGGCAGTCGTGCCCGGGGCCAGACCCCGCCCAACCCGCGCACCACCGTGTCCTGGTCGTGGACCCAGTTCAGGTGGACGAATCGATTGGCCAGCGGCGGGCTCAGCTCCCATCCGTCCGCCGCCGATGCGCGCGGATTGGCGGCGGCCACGATCCGTATCGCCGGCGGCAGCTGCAACGCACCGACTCTGCGCTCCAGCACGACCCTGAGCAGCGCGGCCTGGACGGCCGGGGTGGCGGTGGAGAGTTCGTCCAGGAAGAGCAGTCCCCGCCCGGCGCGTACGAGGTCCACCGCCCACTGCGGCGGCGCCATGGGCACTCCTTGCATTGCCGCGTCATCGCCGACGATGGGCAACCCGGAGAAGTCCGTCGGCTCGTGGACGCTGGCGATCACGGTCGTCAGCGGCAGGTCGAGCGAGGCGGCGAGCTGCGTCAGAGCCGCGGTCTTGCCGATGCCCGGTTCGCCCCACAGCAGCACGGGCAGGTCGGCCGCCACAGCCAGGGTGAGCGCTTCGAGCTGCTCGGAGGGGCGTGTCTCGGTCGTGGTGGTTCGCAGCAGGGAGAGGAGGTCGTCAGCGAGGACGAGTTGCGGGTCGGTTACGGATGCGTCGGCGGACATCCCGGTCGTCAGGACCGAGGCGGGCGGAAGGGCATTGGAGATCACGGGCATCACCTGGGGGTAGTCGAAATGGACGGCATGGCCGGAGGACGGTGAGGCCAGGCCGTGCGGAACTTGCGGCGCGTGTGCGTGCGCGGGTTCGGGTGCGAGCGGTCAGCTCGCCCGCGCTGGACTGGTACGGAGTCGCGCCCGATCGCGCCGTGCGGGACGCGTTGCGGGATGGTGTGCGGGGCGCAGCCCGGAGCGGAAGAGCCCGTGGTCGAGATGGCGGGCCGCGGACGACTCCAGCGTCTCTCGCAGCGGCCCGTCGCGCAGGACCGCGGCAGGACCGAGCAGGCCCTCGACCACGGCCAGCGCCCCGGAGACATCGCCGTGGCCGAGCCGCTCCCGGACGGCGGGCAGTGCCTGCGGGGCGCGGTGTACCGCGTCGATCGCGCGAAGGCACGGCAGCCCGGGGCCACCGAGTGCCACCAGCAACTGTTCCCGGCGCAGTTGTGCCGGGTCGTGGTCGACCGCCGTCAGTACCCCGTCCCGCAGCGCGATCCGGTGGACCTCGCCCCGGCACTCCACTCTGTGCGGGTCGCCGGGCTGATGCTCAGGGCAGGGCGCGGGTCCTGCTCCGGACGCCGACAACGCTCTGGCCACAAGCGGATGCAGCCGATCGGCAGTGACGAGCCCGGCCCGCAGCAACGCCAGATCCGGAAGGATCCGGGCCGCCGCCTCCGGCAGCACCGGCAGCGCTGCGTACGCCTGAGGCGGCAGCGCCCCTCGAAACGACCGGAACGTCGGGACATGGTGGTCATCGGGGGCGACGAGTTCGAACGCCCTGCGGTCACCTGCGCCGAGCCGCACGGTGAAAACCCCGCTGGAGTCGCCCTCCGCCCTCAGCAACAGCTCTGCCTCGGCGGCCCACCGTGCCGACGCCCACGGGTAATCCCCGACGTCGGAGCGATTGGGCCCGACCGGCCCTTTCACCCGGACGAGCGGTCGGGGCGGGTCGGGGGGTGCCGGGACCGGCGCGGCGTCCGCACCGCAGCGCGACGTCAGTTCGCCGCACCGACTGGAGTCCCACAGATGCCGGTGCAGGTCGAGCCGGAAACGCCGGGCGGGATGTGGGTGCGGATGGTGCCTCGGTGCGCCGTCACCGTGCTCGTCCCAGAGGGCCAGGGACATCCGTTGGGCGGCGTCCGCCCAAGCCGGCGGTGTCCGCACCACCAACTGCAACGGCGTGGTGCCAGAACCGCCATAGCGGCTGAGGGAGATGGTCAGCCCGGGCCGGAGCCGCCCGTGGGGAGCGATTCGGGGCATGTGCCAGCGAAGCAGATCCGGTGCCAGCCGACGCAGATCCGCTCTGAGGCGGGTGACGAATTCGGTGCCGTAGCGGTCGCGCACGGCTCGCAGATCGAAACCGATGTCGATCCGAGCGGAAGCGCAGGCCCCCGCCCAGTCACCGACCGCACGCCGCGCGGTCGCAGTCTCGATCATGGACGGTGGCACGGCGTACTCGCGCACGCGCTGCCACATCAGCAGATGGGCCGGAATGTTCGCGAAGTGATGTGCCATCAGCACTCACCTTGCGCGAACGATTCCCCCGTTCTGTACGAGGAGTTGTTCTTCATCCCGGACATCATAAGCACCCGACGAGGACCTGTCAGTCCGGCCATGCGGTTCACCGCGCCGGACCGGGCGTTCCCGGCGGCATTACACCACCGGGTGACCGCGCGTTCCGTCCGCGTCCTGGTGCGAGTCGAGGTTCGGTGTCGTACTCGACGCCGCGCGCGACGACGTCAAGGCGGCCGATCTCGCGCGTCTTGTCAGCGACTACAGGTGAGACCCCGGCAAGGCGTTGGCGGTGCTGGACGGCCACCGGCGGCACTGCGCCGGTCTGGCGGCCGAGGCCGACGCCGACCGCGACGCCAGGGTGACGTTCGAGGAGTACGCCCAGCGCTTCTTCGGGGCCGACTCCTACGGCCGGTACATCAAGCCGCTGGCCGAATCCGTCGCCGCCCTCGGCGACGTCGACGACGACGGCAAGATCAGCCAGCCGGAATTCGTGGCGCTGCTGGCCGCAGTCGGGTTCAACGCGGCCGACTACGCCGCGTACTTCCAGACGCTGGACACCGACGGAGACAACGCGATCACGGTCGATCGTGGACCGGATTCTGCTGCCTCGCTCTGGCACCACGGCGACCTGCTCGTCGCCGGTGCCCTGTCCTCAGCCCACGTCGGCAGACTTGGCGATCCTTGAGCGGGCGGCGGCGGCCGTCCCGTGTCGCGTCTGGCCGCACCCGCTGACCCCGACGCCCGGCTGTGGTACCGGCTGCGGACAGGGCGGCAAGCCGCCTTCCCCGTCTGGCAGCTGCTGTCGGTCGCTCTCCAGCACGTCGTCACCGATCCAAGGCCGGAGACCGCCGAACGCTATGAGGCGACGGTTCGCGCCGAACTTCGCGCCGTCGACCCGTCATTCAGCGCCGAATGGTGCGCCGACTACCCCGAGGTCAGCACGGCTCTGCGCCGGCTGCATCGCATCGGTCGAACCACCGCCGTCGACGACGTGTTGCGCGCCTATCAGGTCAATCAGCAAGTCCACATCGCCGTCGCCCAGCGCCTGGTGCCGGCCGGCGCGTCGCTGCTGCAGCAGGCCGGACGTCTTCCCGGCCGTGGCGCCAGTTCCGCCGAGCAGGCGATGTGCGACCGGTTCTTCTGGGTGGACCGCGCCGTGATCTCGCCCGCACCCTCGACGCCCCCGCCGGCGCGGCTCCTGTCGTCGCGAGCAGGTGCAGCACCGGATAGCGGAAGCAGGTCTCAGCCGGGCCGCTTTCCGTGCGGTGACCAACCGTGAGGGAGGCGTGGCGATGATGTCGGCAGCGGCTACATGGCGATTCCGCCGAGATCCGTTGCGGTTCATTCAGAGCGCCGCCCGCGTGCACGGCACAGTTTCCGAGCCCGTCGGCGGCCGGACGCTACCGCCAGTCGGGGGGCGAGTGGGTTGTGCACGGTCGGGTCGTTGAGAACACGGCGTCCGCGCGCGACGTCGGTGACATGACACGCTCGGCCCGACTTGCTTAACTATGGACGATCTTGTCGTTACTGTCGTACCCCAGGGTCGGCGAAGCGGTCACCGGAGGTAGCGATGAGGTCCGGACGGTGGATGCTCGTCGCCTGGCTGATCGTGGGAGCGCTCGCGGCGGGACAGCGCCACTACTACACCCAGTTTGACGGCAGTTGCGCCAGAATCGCCACGATCGGAATCACCTTGGCCTCCGGTCCGCTCAACTACATCGGTCTCAACCCCACCGCCAACTGCAAGGTTCCCCAGCCGAGCAAGTGACATGCCCGGAACTCCGGATCGAACGATCGTCTCTCGGTGTCCACCGACCCGACCTTCTCCCAGGTTCGGTCTCCACGATCTCAGGGGAAGCGCAGCCGGGCCGGGCGGCCTTTGCGGGGCGCGCCCGGCCCGGGGTGCGGTTTGGGACTACTTGGTGGCGTACTTCGCGATGGCGTTGCTCGCCACGTGGTTGTGCCGCCAGGACGGCAGGTGCTCGTAGATGAGCTCCCCGAACGCTGGTGCGAGCGGCTGGTCGACCCAACCGCGGAGGATCTCCGAGCCGACGGCAAGCCAGTTGACGGGGATCGCGCCGGCCTGAACGAGGCGCATGACCGCCGTGTCGTGTGTCTCTCTGGTGGTCGCCGCAGAGGCGTCGACGACGATGTAGACCTCGTAGCCGCGGTCGAGAGCGGTCAAGGCGGTCAGGGCGAGGCAGACGTCGGTCTGGATGCCCGCCATGATCAGCTTCTTGCGTCCGGCGGCCTCGATGGCCGCAGTGAACTGGTCGTTCTCGAAAGCGTCGAAGACCGGCGGACGGTAGATGACGGGAGTGTCGCCGAGGACCTGGGCGAGCTCGGGGTAGAGAGGACCTGCGGGAAAGTCCTCGGGACCGGCGGTGACGATCAGCGGCAGGTTGAACAGCTTCGCGGTCTTGGCCAGCGCGAGCGTGCCGTTGAGGTTCTCCTCGATCGTGTGCGATCCGATGAGGTTCGAGAATCCGACCTCGTGATCGATGAGGACGACCGCGCTGTTGTCGGCGGTAAGTGGCGTGTGCGGCATGACTTTCTCCTTGGTTAGTCCCTTGTGGTCACCGTGACGCGGCTGGTGTCAGTCAGCCGGCCGCCCGCGAGTCGCCACGAGCGTGAGGATGTCGCTCACGTCCTCGACGGCCATCTCGATGCGGCTGTAGACGCGTGGGGTGAGGAGCGTGGTGCCGTCGAAGTCGCCGGAGGATGCGAAGACGGCGACCGGGAGGGTCATCGATTGGAAGAACCCGAACAACGGGCGAAGGGCGTGTTCCAGGACCAGCGCGTGGTGGTCCCCGCCGCCGGTGGCGGCGAGGAAGACCGGCTTGTTCGCGAGTGCGTACTGGTCGACCAGGTCGAAGAAGTGCTTGAACAGGCCGGTATACGAGCCGCGGAACACCGGGGTGGCGGCTATGAGCAGGTCGGCTTCCTCGGCGCGGCGGAGCACGTCCTCGATCTCGGGGGCGATGCCCTCCCGCTCGAAGGCTCCGGTGAAGGCGGGGCCGAGCCGGTAGACGTCGATCCGGGTGTGCTCGACCGCGACGTCGTGGACGGCGAGCACGCCGGTGAGTGTTCGCAGCACGACGCCGACCAGTCCGACGGTCTTGGACTTCTCGCTCGGGCTGCCGTTGACGACCACCACCCGCAGTGTCCGAGCCTCCTCCCGGGAGGGGGCACGGCCGGTGCGGCCGCCGATGAGAGCCCGCTGGTCGCTCACGGTGGTGGTCACGCCGCCTGCTCCTTCCGGGAGCCGACCTCGCGGCGTACGACGGGGGCGACCTCGGTGCCGAGCAGCTCGATCGCCTCGAGAACGTCCTCCTGCGGCATCCCGCCGAAGCCGATCTGGATCAGGGCGCGGTCCAGGCCGTAGAGCTCGTGGTAGGCCAGCAGCTTCTCGATGACCTCATGCGGACTGCCGACGACGAGTCCGGCGTTGGGGGAGGTCTGGGCTTCGAAGGCGGCCCGCGGCATCGCGAACCCACGGCCACGCTGATGGTTGTTGGCCATCATGCCCTCCGCGAAGTAGGGGTACATCGTGTCGCGGGCGCCCTGGCTCGTACGCCCGACGTAGCCGTGAAGGTTGATGCTGGTGCGCAGCGTGGCGGGGTCGTGCCCGGCCTGCTGTGCGGCTTCTCGGTACAGGTCGATGGTCTGCCGGTGATGTGTGATCGGCCCGAGCAGCAGCGCCATGGCCATGGGGAGGCCGAGTCGGCCGGTGCTGATGGCGGAGGCGGGGGTCCCTCCGACGCCGACCCAGATCGGCAGCTCCTCCTGCATCGCGCGGGGACCGACGTCGGCGGCGTCCAGTGCGGGGCGGAACCGTCCGTTCCAGGTGATCGGGTTCTGCGCGCGGATCCGCAGCAGTAGGTTGAGCTTCTCGCGGTACAGGTCGGCGTAGTCGGCCAGGTCGTAGCCGAAGAGGGGGAAGGACTCCGTGTAGGAGCCGCGGCCGGCGATGATCTCGGCCCGGCCTCCGGACAACTGGTCGAGCGTGGCGAACTGTTCCCAGACGCGCACCGGGTCGTCGGAGCTGAGCACGGTGACCGCGCTGGTCAGCCTGATGTTCGTGGTGGCCTGGGCGGCCGCGGCCAGGACGACGGAGGGGGCCGAGCCGAGGAAGTCGGTGCGGTGGTGCTCGCCGACGGCGAACAGGTCGAGCCCGACCTCGTCGGCGAGCCGCGCCTGCTCGATGGTCTCCTGGGCGCGCTGGTGCGCGGAGGGAAGCGTGCCGGTCTCTGGGTCGGCGGTGATCTCGGCGAACGTCATGAAGCCGATCTCGAAGGGGGATCGCTCGCCGGTGACGGTGGTAGGCAACGTGCTCTCCTTACGGTCCTTGTGCGGACGGTGTTCGGTGTTCCGACCGCAATAAGGTGTCTGCGCAGGCAGATATTCCACCCCGGCGTCTGCCTGCGCAGACATGTATGCCGGACGATGAGGACGGCCGTCGCGCTACACTTCGGAAGTGGCGACTCCACGTCTGAGCGACCTTGAGAACGAGGCCTGGCAGGGCTTCCTGTACGCCCACGACCGCATCTGGCGTGAGGTCGAGGCAGGGATCGCGCCGCTGGGCGTGAGCATGGCCGAGTACAGCGTCCTGTCCCTGCTGGGTCGAGCCGGTCGCTCCGGCATGCGGATGTCCGAGTTGGCGAGGGATCGGCTGATGTCGACCGGTGGTTTCACCCGGCTCGCCGACCGGCTGGAGCGCCGCGGGCTCATCGAGCGTCAGCGTGCGGCCGGGGACGGGCGCGGCTACGTCGCCGTCCTGGCACCCGATGGGCGCAACCTCCTGCGCAAGGCATGGAAGCAGCAGCATGCCGACGTGCGCCGACTCTTCCTCGACCGTCTCGACGACGACGACCTGCGCGACCTCACACGGATCTGGTCACGCCTCGCGCCGGAGGACGACGAGGCCAGCCTGCGGTGACCGCACCGGCCTCGATGCCGTCGAGCGCGGCGCGGACGACGTAGGCGGGGTCGGCGAGCGACCAGCCCTCCCAAGCTGGCGGCGGTCCGGGCGATCGCGCTGCTGCCCGAACCGTCCGCATTCGGCCCGATCCCCCTGCCGTCCAATGTCACTGCGTGCGCGGCGCACCTCGTACTCGTTCGCCAGCCCGTGCTCGACGATCAACCGGCCGGTGCGGCCTGCCGCGCCCACCACGACCAGTCTCCCGCGGCCCCATGCCCCCATCATGCTGAAGCCGCCCCGACGCCGGCCGGCCCCGTCGGCTGCGGCCGGTTCCTCCGCCGGCGCTCGCGGGGCAGCATCACGCTCGCCGCGACCAGCCAGATCAGCCCGCCGAACCGCGCGATGGGCAGCACGATTCCCAGCGAGGTGTCCAGCAGCGCGAGCGTCCCCAGGACGGCCACCGCGGCGAGTGCGATCCCGGACCAGGCGAACACGGCGGGCACGAGCCGCACCAGCAGCGCCGGGACCGCGACGCCGGCGAGGAGCAGGCCGAACGCCACCACGTGGGCGGGGCCTCCGGTCGCGAATACCAGGTCGGCGAGGGTGCGGGCGAGCGCGGGGCTCTGCAGGGAGCCCGAGCGGGACGCCGCCCATCCGAGCACCCCGCACAGTGCCATCGCCACCGCCGACACCACCCCGCCCGCCAGCGCGATCGCCGGCCCGGGAGCCGTCACCCCGAGGAGTCGCAGCCGGCTGTAGACGACGGCGGACCAGACCGCGAGCGGGAACGCGGCACCGAACTGCAGGACGCCGGCGACCCGCGCCGCCGTCTCATGATCGCGATAGTAGGCCAGCGCCTCGGCGGCGGAGGCCGTGGGCTGCGGCATCTGCCTCGCCAGCACCACCGAGACGATCATCAGTGCCGCGAAGGCCAATGCGGGTATCCATAGCGGCGGCCCCGACCGGCCCCGTCCTCGCGAGCCGCGTCCGGCCTCGGGCGGCTTGTTTCCCCCGGCAGTCTCTGCTGCCGTACCAGCGGTCATCCCCATCTCCTTCCATCAGAGTTCAGAGCCCGGCACGCCTCCTCGATCAGGGCGCCGGTCGCGCGGCGGCCGTCTCGGGCCGGCGGCCGAAGGGGGCATTGCCGGCGAGCTTGCCGCCGTCGATCGGCAGGGTCGCGCCGGTGACGAACGACGCGGCGTCCGAGCACAGCCACACCGCGGCGTCCGCGACCTCTCCGGGCCGTCCGATCCGCCGCATGGGCATCGCCCGTCCGGCCATCTCCCGCGCCTGCGCACCGGCGCGCTCGAGCTGCTCGGTGTGGATGGGGCCAGGGGCCAGCGCGTTGATCCGCACCCCGGTCTCGGCGTAGTCCAGCGCCGCCGACCGGGTCAGCCCGATGAGACCGAACTTGCTCGACACGTAGCCCGCCAGCCCGCCGACGGCCTGCAGGCCCGCCGTGGACGCCATGTTCACGATCGCGCCCCCGCCGCCGTCGAGCATGGCGGGGATCTGGTGCTTCATGCACAGGAAGACCCCGCGCAGGTTGACCGTCAGCGCACTGTCGAAGTCGGCGGTGGCCACATCGGCCAGCGGGGTGGGCGGGTGGCCGCCGCCGGCCGCGTTGTTGACCGCGGCGTCCAGCCGCCCGAACTCCCCGACCGCGCGGTGGACGAGTCGTTCGACCGCGTCCGGGTCCGTCACGTCGGTCGGCACCGCCAGCGCGCGGCCGCCCGCCGCGCCGATCTCGGCCGCGAGCGCCGACAGCGCGGCGCCGTCCCGGGCGGCCAGGACGACGGCCGCACCGGCCTCGTGCAGCGCCCGCGCGGTCGCCGCGCCGATACCGCGACTCGCGCCGGTGACGATGGCGACCCGGCCGTCCAGGGGACGTTCACTGCTCATGACCTGCTCCTTCTCATCGGATGCCGGTACTGGTAGAATTCTTTGGACAGACTGTAAATCCAATATTTGATGCTGTCAAGGTGATGAGATGAGCCCTCGCGAGTACCGATCCGACAAACGCCAGGCCGCCGCCGAGGAGACGCGGCGGCGGATCCTGGACGCCGCCCGCGCCCTGCTGGCGGACGCCGCGCCGCCCCGCCTGTCCGTGGACGCCGTCGCCAAGGCGGCCGACGTCTCACGCCAGAGCGTCTACAACGCCTTCGGCTCCAAGTCCGGGCTACTCGAGGCCCTGTTCGACACGCTCGCCGACCGGGCGGGCATGGGCTTGGCGGACGCCTTCACCGCACCCGACGCGGACCAGGCCCTCACCGCGTTCACCCAGATGTTCTGCCGCTTCTGGGCGAACGACCGGACCGTCCTGCGCAGGCTCCGCGGAATGGCCGTCCTGGACCAGGACCTCGAGCGCCTGCTGCGCCGCCGCGACGAGATGCGCCGCACCGCCCTGACCGAACTGCTCCTCCGCTTCACCGATACCCCCGACGCCGCGACGATCGACGTGATCTGGCAGTTGACCTCATTCGAGACCTACGACGCCATCGCCGCCCGCGACCAGACCCGCACCCCCGAGGACGTCGCGCACGTCATCGCGGCCGCCGCCACGGCCGTCCACCACTCGATGCCGCCCACCTAATGCGAGTCGCCGGGGCACTGATCAGGCAGACTCGGTGCCTGGCAGCCACTGGTGAGTGGTGCGCCCGGACACGGCGATGCGCTGGCACCATGACCTTGTCCGGCGCCGGCACGCTGCCTGGTCCAGGCCGAAACGGCCGGGCCGGCCGCCGACGTCGAGCACACGGCCAATGGGCCTCTCCCGCATGCCCGCCAGCACGACCGCGCTGCTTTCCTGGCGCCGGCACCGGTGCTCACGCGGCACCGGGCTCAGGTGACAGGCGAGTCACGGGTGATGTCTGGTTTCACGGGTAAATGCCGATCATCAGATGGGCTGCTCAGGCGGTCAGTTCGATCTCGACAGCCGGCACGTCCAGGGTTTCCTTCTCGGGGCCGGGGCCGGGGCCGGGGCCGGGGCCGGGGCCGGGCTGACTGGGACTGTGATGGTCGGGGTGTCGGTTAGCGGGACGGTGTGATGAGTCGGTGTTCGTAGGCGAGGATGACGAGTTGGACGCGGTCGCGGGCGCCGAGCTTGGTGAGCAGGTTGGCGACGTGGGTTTTGGCGGTGCCCGGGCTGATGTGGAGTTCGGCGGCCAGTTCGGCGTTGGACAGGCCGCGTCCGACCAGGGTGAGGACCTGGCGTTCGCGATCGGTGACGCCCGGAAGGCTCGCGGGTGTCGGAGCGGGCTCGGGACGACTGGCGAATTCGGCGATGAGCCGGCGCGTGACGCCGGGGGCGATCAGCGCGTCCCCGGCGGCGACGACCCGAATGGCGGTGATCATGTCGTCCAGGGCCATGTCCTTGACCAGGAAGCCGCTGGCTCCGGCGCGGAGCGAGGCGTAGACGTTGGTGTCGTCGTCGTAGGTGGTGAGCATGACGACGCGGGCCGTCGCCTCGGCGGCGATCATCTGGGCGGCCTCGATGCCGTCCATGCCGGGCATCCGGATGTCCATGACGACCACCTCGGGACGCAGGCGGCGGACCAGCCGGACCGCCTGGGTTCCGGTTTCGGCCTCGCCGACGACGCGGAGGTCCGGGGCCGCGTCGATGACCATGCGCAGCCCGGCGCGGATGAGTTCCTGGTCGTCGGCGAGGACGACGCGGATCGTCATCGCGCCCTGATCGACTGGGACGGGTGGGACGGGTGGGGCGGGCCGGGGGCGGTGGCGGGGATCGGGAGCCGCGCGCTGACGGCGAAGCCGCCGTCGGGACGGGGGCCGGCGGTGAGGTGCCCGTTCAGCAGCGCGGCGCGTTCGCGCATGCCGGAGATGCCGTAGCCGGGTCCGGTGGCGGGCGCGTTGCCGGGGCCGTCGTCGGTGATCTGGACGAGCAGTTCGCCGGGCCGGTGCTCGATCGTCACCTGGCAGCGGGGTGTGCCGACGTGGCGGACCACGTTGGTCACCGATTCCTGGACGATCCGGAACGCGGCGTGGTCGATGGTCGGTGGCAGCGGGGCCGGGGTTCCGCGCCGGCGCACCTGCATCTGGACACCGGCGTCGGCCGTGGACGCGACCAGCCGATCAAGGGCGGCCAGTCCGGCGAGCGGTTCTGTGTCCGCGGGTGTTGCCGGGTCCGGTTCGGCCTGGCGGAGGATGCCGAGCATGCGCCGCAGTTCCGACAGTGTCCGGCGGCTGGTGTCCTCGATGGCGTCCAGCGCGTTCCGGGTCTGCTCGGGTGCGGTGTCGATGACCCGGCTGCCCGCGCCGGCCTGGATCGCGATCACGCCGATGCTGTGGGCGATCATGTCGTGCAGGTCGCGGGCGATGCGCAGGCGCTCGGCGGTCACCGCCTCGGCGGTGGCGTGCCCGTGCAGGGCCTGCTCGTACTCGCGGCGCTGGCGGATCAGCGTCCCGGCCAGCCAGGCCGCCAGGACGCTCAACGCCAGCAGCACCGTCAGCCCGAGGAACCCCGGGGCCAGCACGCGCCTCCAGCCGCTCTCGGCGAACAGGCTCGCCTGCCAGGCGATCTGCTGGACGATGAGGGTGAGGGCCGCCGCGGCGACTCCCGCCCGGCGTGCGCGGGTGGCGGTGATGAGCGCGACCAGCAGGCCCGCCACCAGCAGGAGCGGCCAGAGCTGTTCCAGTCCCGACCCCAGCGCCGCTGCGGCGACGGTCATCTCGGCCAGCAGCACCGCCAAGACCGGCCACGGCCGGTGGCGCGCCCACGCGACAGGCGATGCCAGGGCCACGGCCATCGGGACCACGAGCCCGCCCCATCGCTCCCCAGTAGTGCCATGCCCGTTACCGCTGGTGAGCGTGGCGCACAGCGCCAGTGCCAGAGCGGCCACGCCGCACCCGGCCAGTGCCACCCGGGCGAGGAGGGGCAGGCGTTTCGGAAGCGGGGGGAAGACAGTGGGCGCAGTCTGATCCACAGGCGTGATCGTAGAAGCCGGAGCGGGCACCGCGCGTCAGCCCTGAGGCCTATGCCCGCAGGCGTATGCCCCCAGGCAGATCTGGTGCCGGCGATTCCCGCCACCAGACCGATGTGGCGCACCCCGGTGCTCGTGCAGCGTGGCCTGGGTGATCGAAGTCAACGGATTGACCAAGCGCTACGGGGACGTCCTGGCGGTCAACGATCTGTCCTTCACGGTGCCGCCCGGTCAGGTCACCGGATTCCTGGGCCCCAACGGGGCGGGCAAGAGCACCACGATGCGCATGATCTTGGGCCTGAACCGGCCCACGGCCGGAACCGCCACCGTCCAGGGGCGCCCGTTCGGGCAGCGCCGCGCCGGGCTGCACCACGTCGGTGCGCTGCTGGACGCGGGTGACGTCCATCCCGGCCGCAGCGCCGCCGCGCACCTGTCGGCGCTGGCACGCGGCAACGGCCTGCCCGCCCGCCGAGTACGTCAAGTGCTTGAGGAGGTGGGGCTGGCTCAGGTGGCCCGCCGCCGCGTCGGCGGGTTCTCCCTGGGCATGCGGCAACGGCTCGGGATCGCCGCCGCCCTGCTGGGGGACCCGCCGGTGCTGATGTTCGACGAGCCGGTCAACGGCCTGGACCCCGAGGGCGTGCGGTGGGTGCGCGGCCTGTTCCGCTCCCTGGCCGCCGAGGGCCGCACGGTGCTGGTCTCCAGCCACCTGATGAGCGAGATGCAGAACACCGCCGACCGGCTGGTCGTCGTCGGCCAAGGGGAGCTGATCGCCGAGGAGACGGTCGCGGACTTCGCCGCGCGGGGCACCGCCGCCCACGTCACCGTGCGCACCCCCGACATCTCGCGGCTGGCGGCCGTGCTGACCGCCGCCGGCGCCGGCGCGCGGCCAGGCGGCGACCAGACGCTGACGGTGACCGGCCTGCCCGCCGCCCGGATCGGTGACCTGGCGTTCCAGAACGGGATCGTGCTGCACGAACTCGTCACGCGCACCGCGTCCCTGGAAGAGGCGTTCATGCAGCTCACCGCCGACCGCGCCGACTACCTGGCAGGAGACCACCGATGACGGCCCAGACCCCGCAGACCCCGCAGACCCCGGACGCCGCTCAGGCCGCGCGCGTCCGACGGAACTCGGCGGCCGACCCCGGGGTCCGGTTCCGCGACCTGTTCGCCGCGGAGTGGACCAAGCTGTGGACGCTGCGTTCGACCCGCTACGTGCTGGGACTCGGGACGCTGCTGTTCGTCGCCATCGCCGTGCAGAAGAGCCTGGGCACCTACCAGGACTGGCCGAGCTTCCGGCCGGCGGAGAAGGCGCACTTCGACCCGATGACCGAGGCGTTCAGCGGCGTCACCGCGGCCCTGCTGATGATCGGCGCGGGCTGCGTGGGCGCGCTGGCCATCGTCGGCGAGTACGCCACCGGCTCCGTCCGCACCACCTTCACAGCCGTACCGGCCCGGCATCTGGTGATGACCGCCAAGGTGACCGTCCTGGCGGTCGTGATGCTCGGCGTCGGGGCGGTCGTGTCGCTTGCCACCTTCGCCGTGAGCCAGGCGATCCTGTCCGGCCGCGGCATCGGCCTCACCCTCGGCGACCCCGGCGTGGCACACGTGCTGGTCGCCAACGCGCTGCTGGCGCCGATCTCGGCGCTGGCAGGCCTGGGCCTGGGGGCGTTGCTGCGGCACACCGCCGCCAGCGTCGTCACCTGCAGCGCGGTCCTGGTCGTCGTGCCGACGTTCTTCAAGCCGACCGTCCACCAGTGGGTCAACGACCTGTACGCGATGTTCCCCAACTACGTCTGGCGGACCTGCCTGGCCATGCGCGACCCCCGAGACCTTCCCGGGCTGCCCACGACGGCCGCCGCGTGGACGGTGTTCGCCCTGTGGCCGCTGGCCACCGCCGTCCTCGCCGTGCTCGCCGTCCAGCGACGCGACCTGTGAACCGCCCGAACTTTCAGAAGACATCTCATGCTCGACCGGCTCACCGGGTCATGGACGGCACCTTCCGCGCCCCGCTCCCCACCAGCGGGCTTCCGCCGGGCGCTGATCAAGAACCCCACCGCCCTGCCGGGCGATCAGCGCACGACGATCGCCTCCATCGCGGCCACCAACAAGCGTCTCTACCGGGATACCTGATCAAGGAGCAGTTGCGGGCGGTGTTCGCCGTCGGCGCCGACGGCGCCACCCTGACCCGGTACCAGGCAATAGCCGATCAACGACCCACGGAAACGACACAAAGGCCCGGCTGAGCCTGGACGCCCCGATGAATCACGTCACCCGAACTGCGCGCGGAGCCTGATCGATCCGTCTCCCGGTGAATGCCGACCAGGATCAGAAACCGGCGGGGAGCGGGAAGCTGTCGCCAGAGAATGGAGACGTGTCGAGCCAGAGGTATTGGAACGAGCGGCTGGTGAAGACCCAGCCATGCTCCGAGCGCCTCAATCGATCGGCGGTGACGGCGTGGTTCCGGTAGAACGTCTCGCCGGGCCCGCGTGCGGCCTCGTGACAGATGATGCTGGTGGTCGCCTCGTCACCAGCGATCTCGATCGGGCCTGGTACCGCGAACTGCACGAAGAAGTCCCGGTCGTCGCGCAGCATCCGGAACGTGGAGACGATGTCGTCCACGCCAACGGCATGGACCCTCTCACCGATCGTCCACTCCGCGTCGTCGGCCCATGTCGCGCGGAAACGGTCAGTGTCACCTCGGGTGGCGGCGTCGGCGAAGCGAGTGATGGTGTCCCGGACCGATGATTCGTCAAGCAAGCGGGACAGTGCGCTCTCGGTATTCGTCATGAATTCTCTCTCTGCAAGGTGGATGGCTGGTCCGGCCGGAAGATTCGACAAGGCTCAGATTCGGTAATGATCACGTCTTCCATGATGGCACCGCCGGACGTACGAACCAGAGACGCTTCGACGCCAGGAGGAGCAGTACCCATTCTGACCTCCGCTAATGAGGACACACATGGTCGAATGCGGCGTGTTCGGCCAGGCGGCTGCGGTAGTCAGCCCGTCCTCTCTCGTGGCGTCCGTTCTCCCGCCTCGATGGCGAAGGGCAGTCGGTTGCCCCGCGGCGGGATGGGGCAGATGGGGAAGTTGTCGCTGAACGCGCACGGCAGGTTCACCGCCCGATTGAAATCGAGGCGCACCCGTCCGTCCTCGCCCACATCGGAGATCGCCAGTGAGCGGCCCGCGCTGTAGGTGGTGTTGCCACTCGTGCCGTCGGCGAACACGGTGTTCAGCGTCCCGCCGGTGCTCAGCACCTGCAGGGTGTACGTGTGATGGTCGTGCTGGACGTGCACGAGCCCGGGGGAGTCGTATGCGTGCTCGCTCAGCCCCGGATCGACGGAGCCGAGTTCGATCCGGCTGGACGACTCGTACGGTTCGTAGTGGCCGGTGAGCACCCAATCGGGGTTCGGCTCGAAGACGGGGACGCCGCGGAAGTTTCGCCGCGTCGCCGCGTCCGGGTCGTAGACCACGATCATGTAGGTCCCGCGGTAGGTGATGCCGATCTCCAGTTCACCTGTCGTCACCCGCTGGTCGTCGGGAGCGTCGACCAGCAGAAGCCGCCTCACGGCCTCGAAGTTCTCGCCGCCGAACGACATCGTCGCCCCTTCCGGGTCGATGACGACCTCGTCGCGGTCCTGGGACCACAAGCCCGGCAGTCCCGGGTGGCGGCGGGGGGTGTCATCCAGCCAGCCCAGAGATCGGGCCGACAGCCAGCCGTGCGGTGCGAGGAGCCACTTCTCCCATCCAGTCCTCCACGCCTTCCAGTCCTGCGTGAACTGCTCACCAGTGATGTCCCGGCCGTACGCCATGGTGTGGCACCCGCTTTCTCGTTGATCCGGTTCCGATGGGCCCACTGTGCTTTCGGGTCGGGCAAGATGGGCAAAGGAACTTGCGAGAACCGCAAAAACTTCGCGTGGCGGGGGCATGTGCGCAGCCGTGTTCCGGCGCGAGGGCATCCGCGGCTCCGGGGTGGGATCACTGCGGTGGGATCACTGCGTGCGAGCGCGCAGATGCATCCGCTCGCCTTGCTGCCCGAAGATGATGAGCAGCTCAAGGGGCTGGCGGCCGACGTTCGCGATCGCGTGCGGCACCCGGGTGTCGAACTGGGCGGCCTCACCGGCCCCCAGAAGGAAATCCTTCTCGCCGAGAGCGAGCCGCAGTTTGCCGGTGAGGACGTAGTCTCGTAGCCCTCGTGCACCTGCTGCTCCAGCCGCTCGGGGCCCCGTGCGGGCACCGGCAGGACCTGCTTGAACGCGTGGAGACCGCCCGGGTCGCGGGAGAGGGGCACCCACACCACGCCGTCACGGTTCACCGGTTGCGGATGAATGCGCGGATCGCCCGTTGCCGGGGCACCGACCAGTTCGTCGAGCGGCAAGCGGTACGCCTGCGCGAGGGGTAGCAGTACCTCCAGCGTCGGGCGCCGCCGGCCCGATTCGATCCGGGACAGCGTGCTGACGGACATGCCCGTCAACTCGGCGAGCTGCTCCAGAGTGGATCCGCGCTGCTTGCGGATGGCGCGCAGCCGCGGCCCGACCGCGTCGAGGATGGCATTGAGGTTGTCGGCCATGGAACAAGTTTGCGCTTTCCGCAAAGTCCTTTCCAGTTTCGGCTGGGCCGCCGCACACTGGGCGCATGACTACACCAGCAGAAACTGAAACCGCACCCGGATCGGGCAACGTCGGAGATCGTGTCGATGTCGTCGTGGTGGGCGGCGGCCTCGCCGGCCTCGGCGCCGCCCTGACCCTTGGCCGCGCGCGTCGCTCGGTCCTCGTCATCGACGCGGGTCACCCGCGCAACGCGCCGGCCGCTCACTCGCACGGCTACCTGACCCGCGACGGCACGCCACCCCTGGAACTGCTCAGGCTGGGGCGGCAGGAGGTACGCGGCTACGGCGGGCGGATCATCGAGGGTACCGTCGAGACCATCACGCGGCTCGACGACGGCCGCTTCCGCCTCACCACCCGGGAGGGCACCAGCCACGAGGCGCGGCGCGTGCTCGTGACCACCGGACTGGTGGACCGGTACCCGGACATTCCCGGCCTGCATGAACGATGGGGACGCGACGTCGTCCACTGCCCCTACTGCTTCGGCTGGGAGCACCGCGACCGCGCCCTCGCCGTCCTCGGCACCGGACCCGGCGCGGCGACGCAGGCACTGATGTGGCGCCAGTGGAGCGAGGACGTGGTGCTGTTCCAGCACACCGCGCCCGAGCCGACTGATGAGGAACTGGCCCGGCTCGCGGCCCGCGGCATCGCGGTCGTGCCTGGCGAGGTGAAGGCGATCGAGGTCAGCGATGACCGCGTCGCCGGCGTCCGGCTCGCCTCGGGCGAGGTCCGACCGCGCGAGGTCATCGTCATCGGCCCGCGGTTCGAGTCCCGGCACGAGCTGCTCGACCCCCTCGGCGTGAAGGTGGTCGAGCACCCGCTCGGCATCGGCCACCAGGTCGAGGCCGACCCCGGCGGCTTCACCGGTGTGCCCGGCGTATGGGTCGCCGGCAACGTGCTCGACGTGACCGCAGGCGTCATGCAGTCCGCGGCGTCGGGGGTCACGGCGGCCGCCACGCTCAACGCCGACCTGACCGCGGACGACGCCGTGCGCGCCGTCCTGGCAGGGTGAGCGCCGTGACGCGGCGCCCCCGCCCGGCGGAATCGTCGCCCGACACCGAACGGTACTGAGAGGAACGGTACCGCGACCGCGGGCAGTCCGGCCTGGGCCGGCCCAACGCCGTGCTGGCCGGTCCCATCCGGTGGCCGGGTCTCGGAGACATCCCAGTGGCGCGGTGATGGGCGGAACAGCCCCATCACCCTGCCCGATCCCCGCTCCGACCTCACCCGGCAGCTCCTGGGCGGCAAACGCGGACACGCCACCACCGGCGCCGGCGGCTCCTCACCCTGGCTGCGGGTTCGAGCGCCGCGCGGACCGAGCACCAGCACGCGCGGCGGCGGAGTCAGCGCTGCACGGTGAAGCCGACGAAACAGGGCACGTGTCGGCAGCCGGGTACGCGTCAGTAAAAGTATGCGCGGAACGGCCTGCGATGCCCCGGCGTCGGCCGGGGCGGACAAGGCCGACGGGCTGTCGCCGCCCCTCGCGGAGTGGGGCGCGGGCGGAGGGGAAGAACGCCTCGCACCCTTCTGCGTGTGGAATCGCGTGTTCACGGGGCCGCTGCGATGCCGTCGAGGAGATTGGAGACCAATCCGTTGAGGAAATGGTCGGTGACGGGTTCGTCCGGGATGAGGAGCCGGTGGTAGACGGCTCCCCAGAGTTGGTCCACGATGATCTGCACGTCGACCTCGGGACGGATTTGGCCGATTTCCTGCGCGCGTTGGAGGCGTTCGCCGGCGAGGCGGCGGCGGTGGGATGAATACAGCCGGCGGAAGGAGACGGCCAGGTCCTCGTCGGTCTGAGACTGGCCGATCAGTTCGATCAGCGCGCGGCCGCCGGGGGTCGTGGTCATGATCTTACCGAAGGCGTGGAGCTGGCTGATGAGGTCGGCGCGAACATCGCCGGTGTCAGGGAATGCGAGCGTCTCCTGCACGGCGTGGAAGTAGCCGTCGAGCGCGAGAGCCCCCCTGGACGGCCACCATTTGTAGAGGGTCGTCTTGCTCACTCCGGCCTGGCGGGAGATCCGCTCGAAGGTGAGATCCGCGCTGCCCTCGCCCAGGAGGAGTTCCCCGACGGCTCGGAGGACGTCGGCGCGCACCTCCTCGGCGGGGCGGCGGCCGCGTCCGCGGCTCGCGGAGGGCCGTGTCGGGGATGCCATCTCAGCTGATTCGCAGGTCGGCG
Source organism: Spirillospora sp. NPDC047418 (assembly GCF_040643275.1). Lineage (NCBI taxonomy): Bacteria > Bacillati > Actinomycetota > Actinomycetes > Streptosporangiales > Thermomonosporaceae > Spirillospora > Spirillospora sp. NPDC047418. The sequence goes on along the minus strand of NZ_JBEYTW010000051.1, from coordinate 29,990 downwards.
ATCAGCCCGTCCCGCAGGATGAAGGCCAGCGGTCCGGTGCCGTTGAAGCCGTTGCCGGTGACCTTCACGGTGACGACGTAGATGTCCGGGGTGTCACCGGGCTCGACGCCGAGGATCTCGAAGTGCGATTGCTTGCCGATGTTGTCGGTGCGGTCCCAGGCGCGGACGCCGCTTCGGCCGTGGAATTCCCGTCCCCAGTCGTTGAGGTATGCGTCGTCGGTGAAGGCGGCGGCGAACCGTTCGGAGTCGCCGTCGTTCGTGGCCTCGAGGAACTCGCGGATCGCCACGGGAACATCGTTCTCGGTCATGATGATCTGTCCTTTCCGGGTTGCGGAGCGAATGCGGAGCGCCGGGTCAGGCGATCCCGCCGTTGGGGAAGACGACCTGGCCGTTGATCCAGCGGGACGGCCCGGCGAGGAAGGCGGCCACCACGGCGATGTCCTCCGGGGCGCCGAGGCGCTCCAGCGGTGGCAGCCGGGCGAGGCGGGCGATGGTCTCCTCGTCCTTGCCGTCCAGGAACAGCGGCGTGGCGGTCGGGCCCGGTGCGATCGCGTTGACGGTGATGTCCTTGCCGCGCAGTTCGCGGGCGAGGACGAGCGTCAGAGCCTCGACCGCGGCCTTGCCGGCGGCGTACGGGGCGTACGTCGGGTGCTGGAGCCGGGTCTGGCTGGTCGAGACGTTGATCAGCGCGCCGCCGCGGCGGAGCCGGTTGGCGGCGAGCTGGGAGATCACGAACGCGCCGCGGACGTTGGTGCGGTGCATCCGGTCCAGGTCGGCCAGGTCCAGGGTCGCGACCGGCGAGAGGATCATGATCCCCGCGGTGTTGACGACGACGTCGATCCCGCCGAACTCGGCCTCCACTGCGTCGAAGGCCCCGGCCATGGCGACCTCGTCGGCGACGTCCCCGCCGACCGCGATCGCCTGGCCGCCGCCGGCGGTGATCTCATCGACGATCTGCTGCGCCCGCTGCGCGTTGCCGAGGTAGTGGACGGCGACCGCGAACCCGTCCGCGGCCAGCCGATCGACCACGGCCCGGCCGATACCGCCGGAACCGCCCGTCACGATCGCGACTCGGGCGGTGGTGTCGGTGCTGCTCATGAGGTGCCCCTCTCGACAGATATGAACGACCCGTCCATATAAGGATAATATGAACGGACCGTCCACTTGTAGCCCGACCGTGGACGAGGCGCGTCCAGTGCCGTACCGGCACTGGACGAGGCGCGTCCAGTGCCGGTACGGCCGGGTCGCCGTGTCGAAGCCGTGTCGCCGGGCCGGCGGCTCAGGGTGTGGTGAGCTGTGCATCCGGCGTGCGCTGGGTGATCAGTTCCGCGAGGGCGAACTCGCCGTCGGTGGTGACGAAACCGAGCCGAGCGATGCTGCCCGACTTTCCGCCGGCGAAACACGGGGAAGTGCCGTCCGGGCGCGGGCGATGGACGCGTCCCCAACCCGCGAGAGCCCCGATGACGAGCGTGAGCGCACGGCCGGACTCGGTGAGCCCGTACTCGTTGCGGGTCCGCGAGCCCGGCTCCCGGTAGCACCGATCACCGAACCAGACCAGATCGCCCACCTGAACCTCCGAAGAGGGCAACGTCAGGGCCGGAACCTCAACGAGTACGAACATGCCACTTGACCTGCACGGACGTAGTGGTGAGCCTCCGGTTCTCGTGCCGGAGGGTCCGGTTCTCGGTGGTGATCTCGCTCGATGGTGCCGCCCGCGACGGAATGCGAGCCTGCGGATTCACGCCCACGGAGGTGCGTTGCTGAAAGCTCTGGTGGGTCTGGCCGCTGCTTCTGTGGGCGACATGACCGGCTTGGGCGGGCGAAGGGCAGCCGGTTTCGGGGTGCTGCCTGGGGGACGCGGGGCCCGGATTGAGCCGCCGAGCCGCCAGCGAGCCGCCATGGGGACGAACCGGGGCATGTCGGGCGGTGGGCAAACCGGGCAATCTCGCGTTTGTGCTGGTCAGGGTGGTGGGTCGCGTGGGACTCGAACCCACAACCTACGGATTAAAAGTCCGGAGCTCTGCCAATTGAGCTAGCGACCCGTCCCGCAAGGGTACCGAGATCGGCGGGGGGTTTGCGACGGGGTTATGGGGTGGGGGTCAGGTGGACGGGGAGGTGCTTCAGGCCGTTCTGGAAGTTGGAGGCCAGGCGGACGGGGGTGCCGGTGGGGGTGATGCGGTGGGGGAGGAGTTCGCGGAAGATGGCGCGCATCTGGGTGCGGGCCAGGTGGGCGCCCAGGCAGAAGTGGGGGCCGAAGCCGAAGCTGACGTGGTCGTTGGGGGTGCGGGTGATGTCGAAGTGGTCCGGGGACGGGAAGACGGTTTCGTCCCGGTTCGCGGAGGCGTGGTAGACGACGACCTTGTCGCCGGCGTCGATCTTCTGGCCGGAGAGGGTGACGGGGCGGGTGGCGGTGCGGCGGAAGTCCATGACCGGGGGCCAGTAGCGGAGCATCTCCTCGATGGCGGACGGGAGCAGGGACGGGTCGGCGCGGAGGCGGGCGAGGTCGGCGGGGTGTTCGAGGAGGGTGAGGAGGCCGCCGGGGATGCCGTTGCGGAGGGTCTCGTTCCCCGCCACGGCGAAGAGGAAGAACATGTTCTCGAACTCGTGGGTGGTGAGGCCGCCCTCGAGCATGCGGGACATGATGTCGCCCGAGGGGCTGGAGCGTTTCTCGTCGGCCAGGGCGTGGGCGTAGGCGAACATGTCGGCGAGCGCGGTGTAGGAGCGCGGGTTGATGGGACGGCCGTCCGGGTGGGTGGACGTGGTCGGACGGTAGTTCATCGCCTTCCGCGCCATGGGGGTCATGGACGCGGCGTCGGCGGTGGAGATGCCGGCGTACTCGTCGTCCTGGTAGCCGATGACGCGGGACGCCCAGTCGTAGAGGAGGCGCCGGTCGGAGTCGGGGACGCCCATGATGTGGGCGAGCGTCCAGACGGGAAGGTCGGCGGCGAGCTCGACGAAATCGGTTTCGGTGCCCAGGGCGGAGGCGATGAGGGTGCGGGCCCGGTGCTCGATCGTCTCCTCCAGGGCGCGGACGGCGCGGGGCGTGAACGCGGCGGCGACGATGCGGCGGAGGCGGGAGTGGTCGGGCGGGTCCTGGTTGAGCATCATGGCACGGACGAACGCGAGGTCCTCGGGCGTGTCGGGGTCGCGGATCTGGGTGGCGCCGAGGTTGGAGGAGAAGAGGTCCGGGGAGCGCAGGACGTGCTTGACGTCGGCGTGCCGGAAGACCGCCCAGTATCCGGGACCGGCGGGCCAGGGGCCGACGGCCGGTTCGGGGACGCGGGTGACCGGGGATTCGGCGCGGAGCCCGGCGAACGCGTCGTAGGGGACCCCGGTGGCGTAGGTCGCGGGCAGGAAGATCTCCTCATGCATGCCATCAGCGTGCATCATGTCGGGATGACGGTGAAGCCCGATGAGATCCTGCGTGACAATTTCGCGCCGTGGGTGCTGGACCTCGGCCTCGTCCCGGAGGAGGTGGGGAACGGGACGGCGGTGCTGCGGCTGCCGTGGAACGAGCGGCTGGCGCGGGAGGGCGGCGCGCTGTCGGGGCAGGCGCTGATGGCGGCTGCCGACACGGCCGTTGTCCTGGCGGTCTCCGGGGCGAAGGGCGGGTTCGTGCCGATGACGACCGTGCAGCTGACCACCTCGTTCCAGCGGCCGGTGATCGGGAAGGACGTGCTCGTCCGAGTCGAGTTGTCCAAGCTCGGGCGGACGCTGGCGTTCGCCGAGATCGACATGACGGTGGATTCCGCGACCGTGGCCCATGCCAGTGCCGTCTACGCCATCATCGGGTGATATGACGCGTATTGAGAAGGTCGTTGTTCCGGACGGTGCGTTCGACCTGCACGTGTGGGGGACGCGGGGGCCGGGGATCCTCCTCGTCCAGGAGATCTTCGGTGTCGGCGACTACATGGAAGCCGTCGCCGAGGACCTGGTGGCGCTCGGGTACGTGGTGGCGGCCCCCGACATGTTCTGGCGGATCCAGCCGAACTGGACGACGAAGCACAACGAAGAGGCTCTTCCCAAGGGCATGTCCATGGTCTCGCAGTTCGACTGGGAGAAGGGCGTGGAGGACGCCAAGGCCGCGCTGGACGTCCTCAAGGGCCTCCCGGAGGTCGGCAAGGTCGGTGTCCTCGGGTTCTGCTTCGGTGGGACGCTCGCGTATCTGCTCGCCGCCAACGCAGAGGTCGATTCGCTGGTGTCGTTCTACGGCTCGGGCGTGCCGGGGGCGTTGGACCAGCTCGATGCCCTTTATGCCCCGGTGCAGTTCCACTTCGGTGGCGCCGACCCCTACATCCCCAGGGAGGACGTCGCCCGAGTGGAGCAGGCCGTGGACGGACGGGAGAACGTGGAAATCCACGTCCAGGAGGACGGCGGCCACGCGTTCCACAATCGGAAGGCGCCGATGTTCTACCAGCCGGAGCCCGCCGACCGGGCGTGGCGCCTCACCGAAGAGTTCCTCGGCCGCACCCTCTCATAGCGCCCAGCCCGGCAAGCTCATAGCGCCCAGCCCGGCAAGGGCTCGTAGTGGCCGAGCCAGTCTGCGGGAGCTTTCCCGATGATGCCGCCAACGATCGCGCATGTCGTGTCGATATCGCCTCCGGCGGCGGCCGTCGTCCAGAACGCGCGCTTGAAATCGCCGAGGTGCCGTGCGGCGGCCCAGACGGTGAACGGAACGGTGTCGTGCGCGGCGACCTGCCGGCCGTTGCCGAGGACGGCGGCCGCGGTCGACGGGTCGCCAATGGTCAGCAGGCGTCGGGCTTCGACGATTCCCTTGCGGACCGCCCCGTCCGGGACGTGCCGAAGGACTTCATCGATGAACTTGCCCGGCGGTGGTTCGGTGGGCGCGATGGACGCCGCGACGGCCACGGCGATCGCGCCCGCGACCGCCTCGGGGTGCGGGTGCGTCACCTCGGCCGACAGTGCCGCCTGGCGGGCTGCCTCGGCGGGGGCATCGGCGAACCACGCGCCGAGGGGTGCGACACGCATGGCGGCGCCGTTTCCCCAGGAGCCGGCGCCGTCGAACGGTTCCCGCGCGAGAGTGCGCCAGTCGCCGCCCTCGCGGACGAGTCGCAGTAGCCGCCCTGTGGACGGACCATAGCCGCGGTCGAAGTCGTGCCGTTCGGCGAAGCTCTCGGCCAGGGCGTCCCCCAGAGCGAGGGCTTGGAGGGAGGCTCGGGCAGTCGGGCGATCTTCGGAGTGAGGCAGGGCGGCTCCTTACGGGACGCGAGGTCGAGCTTCTGATTCAACCGCAGTCCGGCCGGGCGTGGCCGCCGCGGCGGGCAGCCGCGCGCAGCGTTGTGTTTTGGGGGGGCAGTTCGTGAGGTGGACGAAGTGTGAGGTGGACGAGGTGTGAGGTGGGCAGGGCGTGGGGCGGACGGGTCGTGGGGTGGACGGGGCGTGGGGCGTGGGTGGGCAGGTCGTGAGATGGGGACGGGGTGTGGGCTGGACGGGGTGTGGGGCGGACGGGGCGTGGGACTGGCAGGTTGTGGGGTGGGTGGGGTGTGGCCCGGCATGGGGGCCGGGCCACGGGGTGGTGTTCGGTCGGGTTGGTCAGAGGCCGGGGCGGACGGCGCCGTTGAAGTTGCGCTTGTAGTACTTCGTCAGCTTGATCTTCTTGACGCGCTTGCCGGAGCTCGGCGCGTGGATCATGTAGCCGTGGCCGGCGTAGACGCCCATGTGGGTGCGGCCGTCGTAGAAGAACAGCAGGTCGCCCTTGACGGCGCCCTTCCAGGAGACCTTCTTCTTGACGGCGCGGTAGATCTGCTGGGTGGTGCGGGGGAGCTTGACCCCGGCCTTGCGCCAGGCGCCTCCGGCAAGGCCGGAGCAGTCCCAGGAGCCGGGGCCGGTGCCGCCGTAGCGGTACGGGTCGCCGATCTGTTTCGCCGCGTACTTCACGGCGTAGGCCGCGCGCTTCTTCTGCTTCGCGGCTCGGGACTGCTTGGCGGAGACCTTCGCGATGGTCGTCACCACGACGGCCTGCTGCTGCGGTGCCGCCGCAGCAGGTGCCGCCGCCTCGGCCGGTCCGGTCGCGAGGACGGACGCGCCGAGCGCCGCGGTCGTGGTGAGGATGAGGCCACCGGTGGTGAATCCGGCCTTCAGGGGGTTTCGAGGGGTATGCAGAATAACTCCAGACCTCGCGGTTGATGCCTACAGGGCAGCCGTCACCCCGGTGGTCTTCCACAGGGGGAGCGGGATGGCGCGGCCATTCCGCGGCGTCATTCGGAGGACGCGGGAAAGGACATGGCCGCTTCCGGTTCCGTGCCTCTCGGCGGCACGGATTCGGCGTCCGACGGCGGCTTTCGTGCGGGGTCCGTGCTGGACGACCTATCCATGTCGGACGACCTGGGGGATCCGCGCCGGCTCCGGTCGAGGGTGGCCGTGCGCGCCGCTGCCGCGCGTCGGGTGCGTGTTCTGTTATCTGGGCGGCGGTTGTGCCGCATGAACCGGGCAGGAACGTATGCAGGGTCGGGTGAACATGGCAAATCCCTCCGGGCATTTCGAGGTTCGCGGACGGTGGTGGCCGCACGTCTGCTCCCGCCTTGGCCTGCGCTGATTCCGGGCATGCTGCGAGAACTGTGAACTAGGTCACGAATTCCCGCAGGAAGATCGATTTCATGGTGACGCGTGCGGAGGCGTGAGGGAACTGGAATCGCGTTCTGTGGATAACTCGGGCACCGCCGGGCGATCATTTGTGGCGTATATCACGTATCGGTAAATGGGGTGGACGCTGTGGGACCCCGGCCACGGCGACCGCAGCGGCCGTGGCGGGCGCGGCGGGCGCGGCGGGGCGCGGCGGCGTGGCCCGGTTGTGGACGGACGAGATTGCCCGATTCGGCCGGGCGAGGGGTTGACGGGCCGGTCCCGGCCGCCTGTAGTCCGAAGGAGCCGCCTGTAGTCCGAAGGAGATGCAGGTTCCGTTCCGGGAAGGAGTCCCGTGTTCGGCAGCCCCGCCGGTCCCGTCCCCCTCGCCCGTTCTCCTCGCGCCGCCGCCAGCACTGCCCGCTTCATCGGATCTGTCTGTCTTGCCGCGGTGGTCGCGCTGACGCTGGGTGCGTCACCGGCGGCCGCCGCAGCACCGAGCCGACCCGCATCTACCTCAGCGTCCACCCTCGCGTCCGCCCCCGCAGCCGCCCACGCGACGACCCCCGCAGCCGCTTACGCGACGACCCCCGCAGCCGCGTCCACACCCACGCCACCCACACCGGCCACAGCCAAGTTTCCGGAAGGCTTCCTGTGGGGCGTGGCCACGTCCGGGTTCCAGAGCGAAGGGTCCTTCCCCGACAGCAACTGGACGCGGTACGCCGAGAGCGGGGCGGGCGATGCGTCCGACCCCTACGGCGACTCCGTCGACTTCCGGCACCGCTACCCGGCCGATCTGAAGCTCGCCAAGGGCCTCGGCGTGGACGTCTTCCGGACGTCCATCGAGTGGGCCCGCATCGAGCCGCGACGCGGCCACCGGGACCCGGAGGCGCTCGCCTACTACGACGACCTCATCCGCAGCATCAAGGCCAACGGGATGCGGCCGATGCTCACCCTCGACCACTGGGTGTACCCCGGCTGGATCGCCGACCAGGGCGCCTGGGACAACCCGCGAACACAGGACGACTGGCTCCGCAACGCACGCTTCGTCGTCAACCGCTACAAGAACCAGGGCGTCATCTGGATCACCTTCAACGAGGCCAGTGCCTACATCTACAAGGAGCTCACCCACCGTCCCATGGACCTCGGGCAGATGCTGAAGATGCGCGACGCCCTCATCAAGACGCATCGCGCCGCCTACGACATGATTCACCAGGTCGACCCGGGCGCCCTCGTGTCGAGCAACGTCGCCTACGGGACGGCCCTCAACGGCATCTTCGACGCCGCGCTGTTCAACGACGTCACCGACAAGCTCGACTTCATAGGGATCGACTACTACTACGGCGCGAACTTGCAGAACCTCACCTCGGTGTACGCGCTCACCGGGGAGTTCTGGAAGATCGACCCTGAGCCTGAGGGCCTGTACTACGTCCTGAAGAGCTACCAGAAGCGGCTGCCCAACCTGCCCGTGTACATCGTTGAGAACGGCATGTCCACCGACAACGGAAAACCACGCGCGGACGGCTACACGCGCTCGGACCACCTTCGTGACCACATCTACTGGATCCAGCGCGCGATGGCCGACGGCGTGAAGATGATGGGCTACAACTACTGGAGCCTCACCGACAACTACGAGTGGGGCAGTTACCGTCCCCGGTTCGGCCTCTACACGGTGGACGCGCTGACCGACCCGGCCCTCACGCGTCGTCCGACCGACGCCGTCCCCACGTACCGGTCGATCATCGCGAACCGGGGCGTCCCGTCCGGGTACGTGCCGGTGCGCACGCCCGGCTGGTGCTCGATCGAGGATCCGGTCGCGACCTGTCTCGGCACGACCCCGACTCCGCCCGCCGCCTACCGCGTCCGCTGACGAGGGCATGACCTGTGGCTCCACGGGTACCGCCACGGCGACCGCAATCGACCAGGAAAACACGTGAGGGGACGTGCAGACGGAGCCGATGGCCGCTACGCGCGGGTCCGGCACCGCCGGTCCGGGGCCGGGCTCGGGCGGTGTCGCCGAGGGTCTGCTGAACGCCCTGAAGCGGGCCGCGGCCGCGCTCCGCGACGCGGGGGTGGGGTACGCGCTCGCGGGCGGCTTCGCGGCGTACGCGCACGGCGCGGCCGTGTCGACGCACGACGTCGACTTCGTGGTGCGGGAGCGGGACGTGCGGGCGGCCCTGGACGCGCTCCTCACCGCGGGCATGACGCGCCTGGAGAGCCCGGAGAACTGGCTGGAGAAGGCGTACGACGGCGAGCACCTGATCGACCTGATCCACACCCCGTCGGGCCGTCCGGTGGACGGGGAGTTGCTCGGCCGGGCCGGGGAGATGGCGGTCGGGGCGGTGCTCATGCCGGTGCTGCCCGCCACCGATCTCGTGATCATGCGGCTGCTGGCGTTCACCGAGACCGCCTGCGACTTCAGCGGGTTCCTGCACGTCGGCCGGGCGCTGCGGGAGCAGGTGGACTGGCGCCGGGTGGCCGCCGAGACGGCGCGGTCCCCGTACGCGTACGCGTTCCTCACGCTGCTGGCCCGGCTGGACGTGATCGAGGCCGGCGCACTGGACGGGATTCCGTGACCGAAGGGGGCAGGTCATGACCGACATATCTGGGTACGTCGCGGCGCACATCCAGGAGCGGCTCGCGACGGAGGCGTACGAGCTCGGCATCCGGGTGGACGTCCGCGGCGACGTCGTCCACCTGCGCGGCGAGGTGGTGAGCCAGGAGCGGAGCCGGGCCGTCGAGGAGGCGGCCCGCGACGCCGCCGAGGGCCGCCGGATCTGCAACGAGCTGCACGTCGTCGCGGTGCCCGCGCCGGACGGAACGGAGCGGATCTCATGATCCGCGTCGCGGCGGCGGGCGATCTGCACGTCGGGCCGGAGGTGGCCGGCGCGTACCGGGCGCGGCTGACCGCGCTCGCCGAGCAGGCGGACGTGTTCCTGGTCGCCGGCGACCTGACCCGGCACGGGACGGTCGAGGAGGGCGAGGTCGCGGCCGGTGAGCTGCGCGGCCTCGGCGTCCCGGTGGTCGCCGTGCTCGGCAACCACGACTACCACTCCGACGCCGAGAGCGAGATCGCGGTCGTGCTGCGGGACGCCGGCGTGACCGTCCTCGAAGGCGACGCGACGGTGATCGACTGTGCCGGGACGAGCCTCGGCATCGCGGGCGGGAAGGGGTTCGGCGGCGGGTTCGAGGGCCGCTGCGCCAGCGACTTCGGCGAGCCGGAGATGAAGGCGTTCATCCGGCACACCAAGGATTTCGCCGACCGGCTGAACACGTCCCTCACCGATCTGGACACCGACGTCACGGTCGCCCTCACCCACTATGCGCCGTGCGCGGACACCCTCGAAGGCGAGCCGTCGGAGATCTACCCGTTCCTCGGCAGCTACCTGCTGGGGGAGGCGATCGATTCGGCCGGCGTTGTCGACCTCGCCGTGCACGGCCACGCGCACAAGGGGACGGAGAAGGGCCTCACCTCGGGCGGGATCCGGGTGCGCAACGTGGCGCTGCCGGTGATCCAGCACGCCTACGCCATGTACTGCCTGGAAGTGCCCGAGCCCGTAGACGGACCTCCCGCACGGGAACGGGTGTCGGCCTGGTGAACGTTCGCCCTACGTGATGGGCCGGTGGACGATCGTGAGATCGCGCGGAGGGGAGTGATCTCCCGGTCGTCCCACCGCCCGCTCAGCCGGGCGCCGAGCGCGAACCCGCCTTCCGGCGTCCGCAGCCGGACTCTCCAGTGTCGCTTCGCTGGACGTCCATCAGCCCGGATGTATCTCCCCGCCGGCGGGGACCAGTGTCTGTCCGGTGTAGTACGACGACTGCCGATTGGAGGCGAAGAACACGTAGGACGGTGCGATCTCATCGGGATCGGCGGGACGTCCCATCGGTGCGTTCTTCCCAAAGGACTCGACACGTTCCGCGTCGAACGTCGCCGGAATCAGCGGCGTCCAGACCGGACCCGGCGCGACGCAGTTGACGCGGATCTCGCGGTCCATGAGGCTCTGGGCGAGGCTCGCGGTCAGCGACATCACGGCGCCCTTGCTGGCGGAGTAGTCGATGAGCGACTTGTTGCCGCGCAGCCCGTTGATGGACCCCGTGATGATGATGGACGATCCTGGCTCCATGTGGCCGAGGGCCTCCTGGATGGTCCAGAACACCGCGAACACGTTCACCTCGAACGTCCGGCGGAGCTGCGCGCCGTCGATCTCCCGGACGTCCTTCACCGGCGTCTGCGTGCCGTGGTGCAGGACGAGCACGTCCAGCGAGCCCAGTTCCCGGACGGCGTGCTCGACGACCTCCCGGCAGTGCCGCTCCTCGGCCATGTCGCCGCCGTAGGTGAAGCAGCGCCGCCCGGCGGCCTCGACCAGCCCCGCGGTGTGCCGGGCGTCGTCGTCCTCCTCCAGGTAGGTGATCGCGACGTCGGCGCCCTCCTTGGCGAACGCGACGGCGGTGGCGCGCCCGATGCCGGAGTCGCCGCCGGTGATCAGCGCGCGCCGTCCGTGCAGCAGGTCGCTGCCGAGGTGGTCGCTCATCTCGTCGCGGGGTTCGGGTGCCATGTCGCCGGTCCGGCCGGGGTAGGACTGGCTCTGTGCCGGACGTTCGCTCATGCTCGGCTCCTCCCGGGCTCGACCCCGCCGTCCACATGACGCGGGTGCCCGGAGCTGCGCGGAGCAAACGCGGGCCCTATTGTAACCCGTGAGTAATAACGCGCTCGGCGATCCGCCGGGGTGTGAGCGGAGCGCGCGGTGCCGTCTGGATAGCATCACCCCGAACCACATTCGGTCCCTCACGTAAGGTGTCGCTTATGGACCTGAACGGAGTTTCCGCCGTCGTATCCGGTGGCGCGAGCGGCCTCGGTGAGGCCACCGTCCGCGCGCTGGCCGCCCAAGGCGCCAAGGTGGTCGTCGCCGACCTGAACGAGGACAAGGGCAAGGCCCTCGCCGACGAGGTCGGCGGCGTCTTCGTCAAGACCGACGTGTCCAACGAGGAGCAGGTGCAGGCCGCGGTGCAGGCCGCCGTCGACACCGGCGCCCCGCTGCGCGTCATCGTCAACAGCGCCGGGATCGGCTGGGCGTCGCGGACCGTGGGCCGCGACGGCACCCCGCACGACCTGGCCTCCTTCGAGACCGTCATCCGGGTCAACCTCATCGGCACCTTCAACCTGATGCGGATCGGCGCCGCCGCGATCTCCAAGACCGAGCCCGCCGACGCCGACGGCCTGCGCGGCGTGGTGGTCAACACCGCGTCCGTCGCCGCGCTGGAGGGCCAGACCGGGCAGATCGCCTACTCCGCGTCCAAGGGCGGCATCGTCGGCATGACGCTGCCAGCGGCGCGCGACCTCGCCGCGATCGGCGTCCGGGTCAACACCATCTGCCCGGGCATCATCGACACCCCGATCTACGGCTCGGGCGAGCAGGCCGAGGCGTTCAAGGCCAAGCTCGCCGCGCCCGTCCCGTTCCCGAAGCGGATGGGCACGGCGGCCGAGTTCGCGCACCTCGTCCAGGCCCTGATCGAGAACGACTACATGAACGGCGAGACCATCCGCTTCGACGGCGGTATCCGCTTCCAGCCGAAGTGAGGCACTGAATGACCGACGCTGTATCGCCCGAGGGGGGACGACCCCCCGCGCCCCCCGGAAACGCCGCTGTTCTGACCGAGGAAGACGGCGCCGTCCTCGTCATCACCATCAACCGCCCGGAGGCCCGCAACGCGGTCAACGGCGAGGTGGCGCGGGGGATCGCGGCGGCCGTCGAGGAGCTGGAGACCCGCAAGGACCTGTCCATCGGCATCCTCACCGGCGCCGGCGGCACGTTCTGCGCGGGCATGGACCTCAAGGGCTTCCTCACCGGCGACAACCCGGTCGTCGAGGGGCGCGGTTTCGCGGGCCTCACCGAGCGTCCGCCGGCCAAGCCGATGATCGCCGCCATCGAGGGCTACGCCCTGGCCGGCGGCTGCGAGGTCGCGCTGTCCTGCGACATGATCGTCGCGGCGCGGGACGCCCAGTTCGGGCTGCCCGAGCCGAAGCGCGGCCTGGTCGCGGCGGGCGGCGGGCTGCTGCGGCTGCCGCAGCGCATCCCGTACCACATCGCCATGGAGATCGCCCTCACCGGCGACAAGTACCCGGCGGAGCGGATGGCCGAGCTCGGGTTCGTCAACCGGCTCGCCGAGTCCGGCGGCGCGCTCGCCGCGGCGAAGGAGCTGGCCCTGAAGGTCGCCGAGAACGCGCCGCTGGCGCTCGCGGCGACCAAGCGGGTCATCGTCGAGTCCGCGGACTGGTCGACCGAGGAGGCGTGGAAGAAGCAGCAGGAGATCACCCTGCCGGTCTTCACCTCCAAGGACGCCCAGGAGGGCCCGGCGGCGTTCGCCGAGAAGCGCAAGCCGAACTGGAAGGGCGAGTAGCCCTCCCTGTCGTGAGACGCCCGGAATCGCGAGGTTCCGGGCGTCTTGGCGTCTGCGCCCGGCGCCATCCCGATCGGGCGGGGGTTCCCCGCACCGCGCCAGTAAGTGATCCCGTACTCTGTGGCGCACCCTTGCTGTGATCTTGGAAGTGGGAGCCTATGAGACGCAACGCGGCACTGGTGATCGCCACCGCCCTGGCCTGCGGCGCCGGGACGGTCGCGGTGGCCGCCCCCGCGCACGCCGCCGGCTGGACGGACGTCGCCAGCACGGCCCTGACCTACGACGGCAGCCTGGACCGGGTCGACTTCGGCGCCGGGGACGCGGGCTGGGCCGTCGGCGCCGCCGGCTCCTTCTTCGGCCCGCAGGCGAAGATCGTCAGCTGGACGGGCTCGGCGTGGGCCGCCGACACCAGCCCGGTCGGCTTTACCCCGATCGACGTCGCCGTCGCCGGCCCGTCCAAGGCGTGGATCATCGGCTACAACCTCGGCGGCACCCTCGGCCTCTACTGGAACGGCACCGCGTGGAGCCAGGTCGCCTACCCGCTGGTGGGCTTCCCGACCGCCGTGTCCGCCGCCCCCGACGGCACCGCCTACTCCATCGCCGGGATCAACCCCTCCGGCGGTGGCCCGAGCGCCATCCTGCGCTGGACGGGCGACGCCTGGGTCGACCCCGTTGTGCCGCTGCCGCCGTCCTCGTCCATCACCGCCTTGGACGTCCGCGCCGAGAACGACGTGTGGCTCGCCGGCACCACGGCCGAGACCGGTACGTCCGTCACCGGGCTGGTGATGCACTTCGACGGCACGTCCTGGACGCGGATCAACGTCCCCGGTGGCCTCGGCACCCCCGGATTCCAGGGCACCCTGCACCGCATCGTCGCGGACTCCCCGACGAACGTCTACGTCCTGCGCGCCCGGCAGAACGCCCAGACCACCAACGCGGTCCTGCACTACGACGGCACGTCCTGGACGACGATCAACCTCCCGCTGACCGCGACCGGCATCGGCATGTCATCGGACGGCAACGGCGGCGTGGTCGTGCTCCCGGTCACGACCGGCGCGAACACCCAGTACCTGCACTACGACGGCACGTCCTGGACGACCCTGAACGGCCCCTCCCGCACCGGCACCGCCCAGGTGACCGACGCCGACCCCCGCCCCGGCACGTCCGCCCTAGTGAGCGCAGGCACCAACACCCAGTCAGGCAAGAAGGTCCCCTTCATCGAGCAGTTCGACTGACCCACCCTTCACGGACCCACCCACCCACCCGTCACGTACGCCCGCCCCGCCACCCCGGCGCGGCGGGCGTACGTGCTCGTGGACGGCTCTCAGCTCTCGCGTGGCATCTGCCGGCGGATCTGGTCGAGCATGGCGTTGGCGTCCCGCGACACCGCCTGGACGATGTCGTCCATGCCTCGCAGCGTCTCCTTGAGCGCCTCGGGCTTGGGGACATCGGCGGCCGCATCATCCCCGTACACCTCGCCCGCGATCTCCTGCTTGCGCCGCTGCAGGTCCTGGACGGCCTCGCGACTGAGCCTGCTGATGGTCGCCGCCAGCTCCTCCGAGCCCATCCGCATCGCGCGCGGGTCGATGTGCACCTCGGGAAGGCCCTCCTCGGGGGAGAACACCACACGCACCCGGCCGTCCGGGGTCTCCGCCTCCCCGGTCAGCCCCGCGAGGCGCTCCTGCAGCTCCACCGATTTCTCGGCCATGCGCTGCGCGGACTGGGCGGCACCGGCGATGTCGATGCCGAGCATCGCCTCCACGTCGAACATGCCGGCCATGGGCGGTCCTTTCTGGGTCAGGGACGTATGACCTGGTTGGCCATCTCGTTGCGGCTCAGGTCGCCGATGATCGGGAACACGGCGAGCAGGGTGCGCAGCGGCCCCCGCGCCTCGCCGGAGATCTGGACGGTGTACTCGTTCCCGAACCTGTTGAAGAAGTCTCTGGTGCCGCGGACCTTCGTCTGCCAGCCCCTGGTCGCGTCCACCCGGGCGATCTCCGTGCCGTCCTGGACGCAGGTATAGGGGAAATGGCGCCGGCGGACACGCTCGATACGCGCCGTCTCCATCCCCTCGGCGTCTCTGATCTTGTAGTCCCAGGACCGCCACGGAAACGCGGGTGCGGTCAGGACGCCGATCACCGGTCCGGCGGGTTCGCTGACCGAGGCCCATACGCGCTGGGGAAAGCGCTGCCGCTTCTCGACCCTGAGCAATGGCATGCCGGCCCCGGTGCTCAGTAGCAACTCGAAATGAAACGGCTTGGGCTCGATCGGCGGCGCGATGCGCATGAGCAGCGGATTCTTGCGCTTTATCTCGACCGCTCGGCCGATCTCCTTCCGCTCACCGTCGGTGAGGACATAGGAGAGCAGGCCGGTCTCATCGTCGAAACCTTCGTTCGTCACGACGACCACGGACGCGGAGAACGGATCGGACATGGTGTCCCAGTCTGCCATGAAGGCCGGGTGAGATGTCGCCGATCACCGCGCTTGCATATATTTTCCGGCGCCTCTACGATGCACAACCGCAGCAGTCAGAGCGGGAGGCGCGATGAGCCCCGGTGATGATGACCGGCGTGCCACGCCGGCCCGGATGGCCGAACATGGTCAGCGGCTGCATGCGAATGTGAACAAGCATTTGCAGGCCGCGTGGAACGATCTCCAGTTGTCGCGCGACGCCGTCCAGAGCGGCTTCACCGCCAGCTCCTACGTGTACGCGATGGCGTGCGCCGAGGCCGTGGAGTTCGCCGAGGAGGACCTGGAGACGAAGAAGAAGGCGCTCAACGCCTTCCGGGACCTCCTCGCCGTCTCGGCCACCAATTGGGAATCAGCGGAGACCAAGAGCGCCCTTCGGCGCCCGTGAACCCGACGATCGGAGCCGATCGATGACCAGCGCCAGCTCCCAGGCTGCGGTGGGCGCGTTGACCAGTGCCAACATCGTGGCGATGGTGATCCCGGCGGCATGGCCCTGCGCGGCGCTCATGTACGCGAACCAAGGGGATCCCGAGGCCGTGTTCAAGGCCGGGCTGAAATGGCTGGACATGTACGGGGAGTTCGGCGGCGCCCAGGAGGCCGCCGACGGCACCGAGCTGCCCAAGGAGGAATGGCAGGGCCGCGACAGGGACGCCTATGACGAGCGGATCGACGAGTACCGCGGCCAGCTGACCGGATCGAAGCAGCTCGCGTTCGCGGTCGGCACCACGATGACCATGATCGGCGGCCTGCTGCTCATCGTGGTCGCGTTGATGGTCGTGATAGCGGTGATCCTGCTGGCGTGCTTGGCCTACGTTCTGGCGGCGTTGGCCGGCGTCTTCACCGCTCCGGCGGCGTACGCCCAGGCATCGGAGGTCGCGGTGGAATGCGAGACCTTTCTGGAGCAGGTCTCGACCGTGGTGGCCAAGGTGGCCGCCGCCTGCGCGGGAGTCGTCGCGGCGGTCATGGCAATGGACGTGGGTTGGCAGAAGGCGTTCCACAACGATGCCGTCTTCGCCGATCTGGGCGGATCCTTTCGCGACGCGGCAGACAACATGGTCTGGGGCACCCTCGCCAAGCTGGAGCAGATGGTGATGAGCGCCGGGATGAAGACCAATGCGCCCGCGACCGACCCGACCGGACGGGTGCCGAATTCATGGGTATGGCGGCAGTCGCGGCACGGGAAAAGCCCCGTCTCCGGCGGCTTCGGTCTCGCGGGTCTGCTCCAGGGGGCCGGCGGAGCCAACTTCACGGAGACCATCCAGAAAATGGTTCCCGACTACAACAAGCGCGACAAGGGGCTGTTCGACGATCCTCCCAAGGAGGACTGACGTTCCTGACCAAGGAGGACTGACGTCTCTGACCAGGGAGGATCGACCTCCGTGACCAGGGAGGACCGACGTCCTTGCCGGCGGAGGACCCGCACTTCTTCACCAGGATTACCGGCGTCCGAGTCGGCGGTGGAGCGGGGTCGTTGTGGGTGGGGGGTCGGCGTGGTTATGGTCGGAGGTGGCGTCCGGTTTCTCCTGGAAGGAGCGATCCATGGACGTCCGTGCCGCGCCGACGGTGGTCCGGAAGGGAAGACCGCCCGCGCCGGCAGGGCGGTCCGCACTGCTCGCGACCATCGAGGCCAGTCTCGCGGCGAACGCAAGCGTCGTGCTGACCGGGCCGAGCGGCATCGGGAAGACGGCGCTGCTCGAAGCCGCCGGGGCAGCGGCGGACGCGCGCGGCGAGCTGGTGCTGCGGGCCGCCGGTACGGAGACCGAGCGGTGGGTGCCGTGCTCGGGCCTCGCCGAGCTGCTCGACCAGCTGCCCGCGCCGCTGGCCGGTGAGCTGCCGCGCGAGCCCCTCAGCGGGCTGCCCGAACCGCACGCGGACCATGTCGGGTGCCGGTTGTCCCTGCGGGGGCTGCTCGCCCGGTGCGCCGAGGAACGTCCCGTGCTGGTGCTCGTCGACGACGCGCAATGGCTGGACGGCGAGTCCGCCGACGCCGTCCGGTACGCGGTCGGGCGGCTCGCGGGGAAGGGCGTCCGGGCCGTCGTCGCGGGACGGTGGGCGGACGGGTTCGCGGCGGGCGGCGGCGCCCCCTGGGCTCCCGCGCCCGACGCGCTGCACCTGCCCGTGCTCCCGCTGGGCCCGGACGAGCTGGCCGAGATGTTCGACAGCTACGGCCTCCCGGTGCGGGTGGTGAACACGCTGCACTCCGACTCGGGAGGCAACCCGTATCTCGCGCTGGCCCTGGGCGGCGCGTTCACCGACCGCATCCCGCGGCACTGGCGGCCCGCTCCGCTGCCGCAGCGCGTCCAGTCGGTGATCGCGGAGCGGCTGGCCCGGCTGCCGGCCGAGGCCCGCGAGACGCTGCTGACGGCGGCGCTCGCGATCCGGCCGACGACCGACCTGCTGTGCCGGGCCGGACGTGCCGGCGCCGTGCGGGACGTCCGGGCCGCCGCCGGTCTCGGGCTGCTGATCAGCGAGGGCGGCGGGATCCGGTTCACGCCGCCCGCCGTCGGGACCGTCCTCGCCGAGTCCGCCGACGCGCGGCACCTGGCGCGGGTGCACCGGGCGCTCGCCGCCGCGGTGCCGGACGCCGCCGGACGGGCCAGGCACCGCGCGCTCGCCGACCCCGGGCCGAGCGCCGAACTGGCCCATTCGCTGGTCATGGCGGCCGAGCAGGCCGTCCGGCAGGGCTCGCACCGGATGGCCGCCGAGCTGTACCGGCTGGCCGCCGACCGGTCCCCGGCCGAACGGCTGGAATGGCTGGTCGCGGCGGCCGAGACGGGCGCCAACGGCGGCCTTCCCGACCTGGTGCACCGGGCCGCCGAGGCGGTCCTCGCCGCGGACGCGACGCCGGCGCAGCGGGTGCGGGTCCGGCTCGCGCTGCTGGACCTGTCCGGGCAGGGGCTCGCCGAGATGGGGGAGGTGTTCGCCGCCGCGCTGGTCGACGCGGCCGGCGACCCCGCGCTGCTCGGCCCGCTGCGGCTGCGGATGGCGCTCGGCGCGCTGGTGAACGGCGCGCCCGGACGCGCGGAGCAGGAGGCCAACGGCGCGCTCGCGCACGCGCGGGCGACGGACGACACGGCGCTCGAAGCGAAGGCGCTGGCCGTCCGGGCGAACATCTCGCTGATCGAGGGGCGCGGAGACTACGCCACCGACCTGCGCAGGGCGCGGCGCCTGCCGGAGCCGCCGCTGGACGGGCAGCTGCACATGACGCCGCGCTACCTGGCCGCCTACTGCGCAGTGTTCGAGGACCGCCTGGCCGAGGCCCGCGAAGACCTGCTCCGGATGCTGGCGCTGGTCGAACGCGGTTCGGGCGAGGAGGTCGTGCACGTCCTGCGGAACCTGTCGGAGGTCGCCGTCCACACCGGACGGTGCCGGGAGGCGCTCGACTTCGCCGACCGGGCCATGCGCGTCACCGAGGAGGCCGCGCTCAGCCCGGGACCGGCCTGGTACCACGGCGCGCTGGCGGAACTGGCCGGCGGCAGCCTCCGCCGGGCGGTGGCGCTCGCCGAGCGGGGGCTGCGGGCGTCCGAGCAGGAGGACGACGTCATCTTCCAGAGCCGCCTGCTGCACGTGCTCGGCGTGGCCCGCATGCGGCTCGGCGACGTCCGCGCGGGCGTCGAGGCGCTCTGGCGGATCGACACGCTCGGCGAGGGGCGCGGGCTGCTGTCGCCGATGGTCCTGCGGCGGCACGGCGACCTCGCGCAGGGGCTCGTCGCGCTCGGCGACACCGAGCGGGCGGCTGAGGTGATCCGGACGACCCGCATCGTGGTCGGCGACCGGGCGCGCGGCATCGGCGTGACCGGGCGGCTCGACCGCGCCGACGCCTGCCTGCTCGCCGCCCGGGGCGAACCGGACGCGGCCGTCGCTCTGCTGCGCCGGACGGCGACGCTGTTCGAACGCCTTGGGCAGCCCCTCGAAGCCGGGCACTGCCTCCTCGAACAGGCCCGGATCGAGCGCCGCAGGCGCCGCGCCGGGCCCGCCCGCGCGGCCGCCTCGGACGCACTGGAGATCTTCCTGCGGTGCGAGGCGCGGCCCTGGGCGGAGCATGCGCGGCACCGGCTCGCGACCCTGGACATGGGGCCCCGGGACGGGGCCGCGCTCGACCCGGCGTCCCTGAGCGAGGGGGAGCGGCGGATCGCGCTGCTCGTCGGGCAGGGCGCCACCAACCAGCAGGTCGCGAACCGGCTGTTCCTGAGCGTGAAGACCGTCGAGGCGTCCCTCACCCGCATCTACCGGAAGCTCGGAATCCGCTCCCGCACGCAACTCGGGGCCTTGCTGGACGGGCCGGCGGCTCAGCTGGACGGGCCGGGGGCTCGGCTGGACGGGCCGGGAGCGACGCTGCCGCGATAGTCCACCCCTGCGCCCGGTAGGGGTTTCCCTTGCGTCCGGACGGATCTCCCTACGGTTCCCGCCGGGGGCCGACTTTGCGGTGACTTGCCCGCAGATGCGTGCGATCGTTCCGCAGGCACACCCGCCTCCGACCACTCCGGAGTGCCCCGGCCCGCGCCACCGCGCCCGCCGGGGCGCGCCCCCGAAGGAGTACCCCCGTGAGATCCACGACCCCCGGACGTGTCCACCGACGTGCCCACAGGCGCGTCGCCCTGAGCAGCGCTCTCGTCACCGCCGCCGCGATGGCGGCGATCGGGCTGCAGGCAGGGCCGGCCACCGCCGCGTCCCCGCCCAACCCGGGTAATCCCGGCCAATTGCCCGCCAAGGTGAGCGCCAAGGAGTACAAGGCGCTCGTCGGCCAGGCCAAGGCGCAGCAGGACGCCACCGCGTCCCGGTTGAACCTCGGCGACAAGGTCGAGTTGAAGGCGAAGACTGTCGTCAAGGACAAGGACGGCACCACCCACACCCACTACACGCGCACCTACGACGGGCTGCCCGTCCTCGGCGGCGACCTGATCGTCCACCGGGCCCCGTCCGGCTCCATCACACGCGTCAGCCAGGGGGTCACCAAGACCCTGAAGGTGAACACCGCACCGAAGACGCTGGTGTCGACGCGTCCGGCGACGCCCAAGGCGAAGGGCAGCGTCGCGCCCCGCAAGGTCGTCTGGATGGCGGACGGCGAGCCCGTCCTCGCCTGGGAGACCGTCGTCGGCGGGACACAGCGGGACGGCACCCCGAACCGGCTCCACGTCATCACCGACGCCCTCACCGGCAAGAAGATCATCGAGTGGCAGGGCGTCCAGACCGGCACCGGTAACAGCCAGTACTCCGGCACCGTGCAACTGGGCACCACCAACTCCGGCGGCACCTACTACCTGCGCGACACCGGGCGCGGCAACCACGACACCACCAACCTGAACGGCGCCACGTCCGGTCGGGGGACGCTGTTCACCGACAGCGACGACGTGTGGGGCACCGGTTCGCCGAGCAGCGCCCAGACCGCCGCCGTCGACGCCGCCTACGGCGCCGGCGAGACGTGGGACTTCTACAAGAACGTCTTCGGCCGGACGGGCATCCGCGGCGACGGCGTCGGCGCGTACTCCCGCGTCCACTACAGCAGCGGCTACGTCAACGCCTTCTGGGACGACTCGTGCTTCTGCATGACGTACGGGGACGGGCAGGGGAACAGCCGCCCGCTGACCGAACTGGACGTCGCCGGGCACGAGATGACGCACGGCGTCACGTCCAACACGGCGGGGCTCATCTACCAGGGCGAGTCCGGCGGGCTGAACGAGGCGACGTCCGACATCATGGCCACCGCCATGGAGTTCTGGGCGAACAACTCCAGCGACATCGGCGACTACCTCATCGGCGAGAAGCTGAACATCAGCGGCAACGGCACACCGCTGCGGTACATGGACCGTCCCAGCAAGGACGGCGGCTCCCTGGACAACTGGTCGCCGAACGCCGGGAACGTCGACGTCCACTACTCGTCGGGCATCGCGAACCACTTCTTCTACCTGCTGTCCGAGGGCAGCGGGTCGAAGGTGATCAACGGCGTCCAGTACAACTCGCCGACCGCCGACGGGCAGCCCGTCACCGGCATCGGCCGGGAGAAGGCCGCCGCGATCTGGTACAAGGCGCTCACCGAGGAGATGCGCCCGACCACCGACTACGCCGACGCCCGCCGCGCCACCCTCGCGGCCGCGTCCGGCCTGTACGGGGCGGACAGCGCCGAGTACGCCGCCACCGCGAACGCCTGGGCCGGCGTCAACGTCGGCAGCCGCGTCGACGACCCGGGCGACCCCGGAGACCCGGGCGACCCCGGTGACCCGAGCGGCACCTGGGCGGTCGGCACGGCGTACGGCGTCGGCGACGTGGTGACCTACAACGGCGCGTCGTACCGCTGCCTGCAGGCCCACACCGCGCAGCCCGGCTGGACGCCGCCGAACGTCCCCGCCCTCTGGCAGCAGGTCTGACCGCACGCCCGCGGCGCCCCCTGCGGGGAGGGGCGCCGCGGGCCCTCCGCGCGCACGGGGTCAGGGCTTGCGGGCGACGCCGCACAGGCCGGGCACCGTCTCCCTGTTCCACGGCGAGGGTTCGGGACGCCACTCGGTGAACGTCACCAGCCCCGGCGGGACGAGCTCCAGCCCCTCGAAGAACGCCGCGATCCGCTCGGGAGAGCGCAGGTTGTAGGGGATCGCGCCGGACTCGTTGTACTGCCGGTGCGCCTCCACCGAGGCCGCGTCGGTGTCCGTTCCGTCCGACAGCGACAGGTAGCTGCCCGGCGGGAGCGCGTCCAGCAGGCCGCGGACGATGCGCCGCGCCTCCCCGTCGTCACCGACATGCCCCATGATCCCGTTGAGGATCAGCGCGACCGGCCGAGTGAAGTCGAGATGCTCGCGCGCCCGCGCGAGGATCGCGGCGGGGTCGTGGAGTTCGGCCTCGATGTAGCACGTCGCCCCCTCCGCCGTGGAGGTGAGCAGGGCGTGCGCGTGCGCCAAGACCAGCGGATCGTTGTCCACATAGACGACCCTCGCCTCGGGCGCGGCACGCTGCGCGACCTCGTGGGTGTTGTCCACGGTCGGCAGCCCCGTCCCGACGTCGAGGAACTGCCGCACTCCGGCCTCGGCCGCCAGGTACCGGACGGCCCGTCCGAGGAACATCCGGGACGTCCGCGCCGCGAGCACGATCCCCGGGAACACCTGCTCGACCTGTGCGCCGATCGCCCGGTCGACCGGATAGTTGTCCTTGCCGCCGAGCCAGTAGTTCCAGATGCGCGCCGAATGCGGCACGTCCGTGTCGATCTCGGTCACGAGAATCACTCCGTCCCAGGAAATACCGGCTCCCATCCTCCCCGCCGCATCGCCCGTTCTGCCCGGCTTTGGCCACGCCTGGCCCGAGCCCACCCGAAAACGATCACCCGCGCCTACGAACCGGGCGTGACCGCAAATCGCCGAGCAGGCCCTCACGAACCCCAGCGAGCAACGCTGAGGTCAGCGAATAGGCGGAAGGTCCCGTCGGAGCTGTGAACGGGCCTGCATGACCAACGCCGCGACATAGAACGCCGGAGCCGATCCCAGCAGGACGAAGAGCATCGGATTGAGCCACGGCGGGACCCTCTCAGCCGGCACACCTTCGTCATTGATGCAGACGAGGCTGATGGGAAAGTCGCGATGCGACACCGCAGGTAACGCGCCGGCATCCGGTCCGTCCGCCATGCACGCCATATCCGGCTTGTACCAGACGCCGTACGACACCCACGCAAACACGTAGAGCACGGCCGCGCACACCAAGGCAAACGAGGCCAGCACGATCAATGCCCCAGGCGACACACGCCGCCACCGTTTAAAAGCCACGCCCCAACCCTGACGCCCCCAGCGGACCACCACATCCACCAGACGACCGATACAACCCGGAACCCGCTGTAACTGGACTTGCGCGGACGTGGCAGAGCCCCGGCGGATGGGCCGGGGCTCGCGGGGAGAGGGGAGTCAGAAGTTGAGTTGGTCGCGCTTGGCGCGTGCCACGAGGGCGGCGAAGGCTTCGGGGGTGATGGTGAGGTGTCCGAGTTGAGGGTTCTTGCTGTCTCGGATGCCTACGCCTACGTAGAGACCAGCTACCTCGACGCATACGCTCTGATCTCCGGTGCCGCTGTGGCTGGACTTCCGCCACACTGGGCTGCTCACTTGAGATCCTCCATCAGCGATCGGATGAGGTCGAGCGAAGGCCCCTCCGGCAGAGCCTTCGCACTGATGCGGTCGTACCTTACGGCATAGTCCATCACGTCTGCCGGAGAGGAGACCAGGCGTCCGCCTCCTGCCGACTCGGAGAAGGCCACCTCGCCGAAGTCCGTTCCACACATCAACTGGAAGCTTCCGTCGAGGCCCGGGTGGGCGCCGACGTTCCAGGTGCGCGGTACAACCCTGAGAACGATGTGCGGGCGCTCCGCCAGGTCGAGAAGGTGCTGAAACTGTGCTCGCATGACCTCTGGAGATCCGATAGGCCACTCTAGGCTCGCCTGCGAGATCAGGGCGGCGACATACGGCGCAGGCTGCCTGGCGAGGGCGGCCTGTCTCGCGAGTCGCTCTTGAAGGGCCTCCTCCAGGTTCGCCGGGCTACCCGCGTTGATCATTTCGCAGGCGTACTCCTCGGTTTGGAAGAGGCCGTGGATCAGTTGCGAGGCGAAGATCCGGATCATGTTGGCCCGCTGCTCCAGCGCCAGGTACTGAGGGAACCACTGCGGGTCGTGGCCAATTGCGGCGTACCAGACAAGTACGGAGAAAAAACCACCCGTATCCCAGGCTTTGTCGAGGAGGGCAGCCTGTGTCCCGTCCAGGCGTTCGGCGCCAATTTCGATACGGGACACCTCTGACTTGCTGGCGTTGATGATGCGTCCGGCCGCTTCGCCGGACAGGCCGCGCTGGGTGCGTTGAAAGCGCAGGTAGTAGGCGATGAAGTCCCACAAGTTGTTCTTGGGGCGCGGAAGATCATTTGGTGATCTTTTCGTGGCCATGGCCATCTTCTCCTGTCCCAGGCTTTCCCAACTCCTGACCGTACACGCGACAAGAGGCTCTTGTGCGGCGAATCTGTGGCGTGTCTCACGAGAATTCGGAAGGGAGTGATTCGAGTATGACGCCAATGGGGTGGAATTCGGGCGTAACGCGGCAATTCGCGGCTTCTTCGGCCGTTGCGGGAATGGCGCGGGATCAGGTTGCGGGCGCCTTGCGTAGGTGGAGGCTGCCGATGCTCGTTTCGGACGCCGTGCTCGTCGTCGGGGAGCTTGCGGCGAACGCGGTCGAGGTGTCCGGGGCGGCGGACGTCATCAAAGTGCACGTCGGGCTCGGGGCCGGCGAGGTCGTCCTGGCGGTGTGGGACGGGAGCGACGCGCGGCCCGTCACTCGTCACGTCGAACTGTCGCTGGAGACGCTCGACCTCTGCCCGGAGCACTTCGACGACAACGGAGGGTGGGGGCTTTCGATCGTGGAGAGCCTGGCCACGCGCTGCTGGGTAGATCCGACGCCACCGCGCGGCAAGTGGGTGTGCGCGGCGCTCAAGGCGGACGTCCGATGATGCTCCCGTGGGAAGTGCGGCGGAGCGTCCTGTGGTGGCGTACGCGGCGGCGGCCCGAGGTCGCGGTCCGGTACCTGGATGCGCTCGTCGCCGAAATGCAGGTGGACGGGTGGCGGTTCGTCCGGCTGTACCGGCCGGAGGAGTTCCTGATCCCCGGGCCACTGCTGTGGGTGTACGTCCGGGACGTCGGGATCGCCGTGAGCGTTCTCGCCGTCCCCGGCGGAGCCTGGAGCTACTACGAAGCCAAGCGCGGACGCGCCGGATTCCTCGCGGACTGCGGGAACGCCGGCGCGGCGGCCGAGGTGATCGCGAACCTGCTCAAGCGCCGCATGTTCCCGGGCACCTGGTAGGTCAGTCGTCGTCCTCGTAGGGCAGGAAGGCGCCGGAGTCGATGGCGTAGCCGCCGGCCGTGATCTGGTCTCCGAACACGTAGTCCCGTCGCGCGTTGTAACGCGGTCCCTCCGGACCCGCGCCGGGCTCGCTGAACACCGTGACCGTCGACTTGCGCGGGTCGATGATGACGTACGTGGGGATTCCCATCGCGGGGTAGTCGACGGTCTTGCGCTCGTAGTCGTTCTCGGGGTTGGGGCTGGAGACCACCTCGGCAACCAGTTCCACGTCCTCGGGCCGCAAGTAGCTCCGGCCAGGGCGCTCCAACGCGGCCTCGGGTACCACCACGAGATCGGGCCTGCGCATCCTCCCGGTGGAAGGGTCGTCGATCTCCGGAGTACCGGCATGTGCGACCATGTGCCCCCCGACTTGCGGCAGCAATTGGCGCATCAGTCGCGAAATTGCCAGCTCGTGCCGGTTGACCGGGCTCATCATGACGTGGATGCCCTGGTCATCAAGCTCCACGCCGTACGCGTCCAGCTGCTCCATGATGGCGATCGCCGTCGGGCGCAGCCGCTCATATGCCCGCATGCTCCGTCCTCGGTGGTCAGAAGGTGCCTGCGAGGAGTGACTCGCAACCTCGCCGGTGGGATTGCTGGTGACGAGCCCCAAGCCTCGCCCACACGGCAAGCCTAGGCCATGTGCGCCTGTTCGCCGGCTTGATCACGGGCAGCTCCACCATCGCGTGGCAGGTGGTGGGGAAGGTCGAGCCAGGAGAACGCAAAAGCGGACAAAGGGGACTTTTAAGGAGGTTTGCCCTGGAGGGTGGATGTCTTCGTGGTCGGGGGTTAAGGGTCGCGTAGCGGAGGGAGGAAGCAATGATCAACGAACGGCAGATTCCCCAGGTGTTGAACCACCCGCTGCAGGACGCGGAGGGCCGCAAGGTCGGCGATGTGAAGAACGTCTTCCAGGACGATGCCACGGGACGGCCCGAGTGGCTGGGCGTCCAGACAGGGATGATGGGCACCAAGGAGACCTTCGTACCCGTCAGTGGCGTCGAGGTGGTGGCCGACCATATCGAGTCGCTCTATGAGAAGGACTTCATCAAGCACGCGCCCGACATCGACGTCGACGCCAACGGCCACATGTCGGCGAGTGAGGAGCGGCGGCTGTACGACTACTACAGCATCGAGCGGGGCCGCAGGCAGCAGCCGGACCCCACGCGCGGCGACAACGCGATGACCCGCTCCGAGGAGCAGTTGCACGTCAGCAAGGAGACCCACGAGAGCGGACGGGCCAGGCTGCACAAGTACGTGGTGACCGAAGATCAGGAGATGACCGTCCCGGTCAGCCACGAGGAGGTCCGGGTCGAGCGCGAGCCGATCACCGATGAGAACCGGGACGCGGCGATGCGCGGGCCGGAGATCAGCGAGGCCGAGTACGACGTGACCCTGCACGAAGAGGAGCCGGTGGTGTCCAAGGAGACCATCCCGGTGGAACGCGTGCGGGCCACCAAGGAGACCCGTACGGAGCAGAGGACCGTCGGCGGCCAGGTCCGCAAGGAGCACATCGAGCTGGAGGAGGACACCGACCAGCGCGGCCGCCGGAACCGGTGACGCCGGAACCGGTGACGCCGGGACCGGGCCCACTGCCGCCTTCGGGTGGCGGTGGGCCGCTCAGTCCCAGCGGGCCGAACGCTGGCGCTTGACCGCGGCGCGGCGCTTCTTGTTCTCCAGGCGGCGCTCGTTGATACCGCGCGGGATCTTCTTCGGGACGCGCTTCTTCGGTGGCGGGGCCGTCGCGTCGGCGAGGAGCGTCGCGAGGCGGGTCCGGGCGGCGTCGCGGTTGCGCTGCTGGGAGCGGTACTCCTCCGCGCGGATCGTGAGGACGCCGCGGACGAGGCGTCCGGCCAGGCGGTCGAGGGCGCGGGCCCGCAGGTGCTCGGGGAGGGACGGGGAGTTCGCGACGTCGAAGGACAGTTCGGCGGCGGTGGCGCTGGTGTTGACGTGCTGCCCGCCCGGCCCCGAGGAGCGGGAGAAACGCCAGCCGAGCTCGGACTCCGGGATGGAGACCGAGCCGCGGACATGGATCTGCTCGGGCATGTCCCCATTGTCGCAGCAACGATCTGATCTTGTCGCCTGGATTACCCTCCGGTAGCGACGACTGCAAGTACTTACTTACACTGTCGGCCATGGCTGACGGAATCTTCACGGACGGAAACTTCAAGGACGGAATCTTCACGGACGGCGACCTCATCCGCCTGGTCTCCCAGGAGGGGGCGCTCATCGCGGCGGGCGGGGCGGCGTCGCTGCTGCAGACCGCGCATCCCAAGGTGGCGCAGGGCGTCTACGACCACAGCTATACGGCGGACGATCCCGCGCGGCGGCTGCGCAACACGATGGGGTGGCTCTACGTCGTGCAGTTCGGGACGCGGGAGGAGGCCGAGACCCTCAGCGCCCTCGTCACCAAGGGGCACGAGTCCATCACTGGGCCGGGTTACGAGGCGAACGACCCCGAGTTGCAGGTGTGGGTCGCGTCCACGCTGTTCGCGGTGGCGACGCAGTTCTACCAGCTGCTGTTCCGGCGGACGTTCAGCGAGCGCGAGCTTGACGAGTTCTACCAGCAGACCAAGGTCTACGCGACGATCCTGGGCTGCCCGGAAGAGCGCATGCCGAAGACCTACCGCGACTTTCGCGAGTACTACGCGGGCATGCTCAACAGCTTGGAGATCAGCGACGCGTCCCGGGCGGTCGCCGAGCAGGTGCTGCACCCGAAGCTGCCGGGCGGGCCGCTGAACGCGCCGGGCCTCATGGTGATCAGGCTGCTCACGGCGGGCATGATGCCCGAGCCCATCCGCGTCCAGTACGGGTGGAAGTGGAGCCGGGCGCGGGAACTGCGGTTCCGGCTGCTCGTCGCGGTGCTGGCGACGGTGTACCCGCGGCTGCCGGTGCGGGTGCGCACCCTGCCCCGGGAGGTCTACCTGCACTCCACGCGCAAGATGCTGTCAAAGGTCAAGCGCAAGCCGGCCATCAGGGTACGAAGCTCATGAACAGGCCGGGCTCATGAACAGGCCGAGCCCGCGAGAGGGCTGAGGCCATGAACAGGCTGAACGGCCGCGTGACCCACAGGCTGGTCACGCGGCCGTTCTCCCTTGCCGGTCCTCCCATGCCCGGCCCGGCCGGGAGGACCTTCTGACCGGTCCGCCGCCCGTCCGCCCGCTCCCCCCAGAGCCTGGCCGGACGGCGACCGGGTCAGACCGTGGCGCCGGCGATGATCCTGTCGGCGGTCTTCTTCGCGGAGTCGATCGGGATGGCGAAGCCCACCCCGATGTTCCCGTCGCTGCTGCCGGACGTGGCGATCGCGGTGTTGATGCCGATCACCTGCCCGGACGCGTTCACCAGGGCGCCGCCGGAGTTCCCCGGGTTGATGGCGGCGTCCGTCTGGATGGCGTTCTTGATCACGGTCTGCTGCTGCTGGGACAGCTGCCCGCGCAGCCCCGGCGGGAGCTGCTGCTCGGAGTCGCCCTCGTGGATCTGCCGGCCCAGCGCGCTGACGATGCCGGACGTCACCGAGCCGTCCAGCCCGAGCGGGCTGCCCACGGCCAGGACCTGGTCGCCGACGGCGAGCCGGCCGCTGTCACCGAGCGTCGCGGGCTTGAGGCCCGACACGCCCTGCGCCTTGATCACCGCGATGTCGTCGCCGGTCTCGGCCCCGAGGACCTGCGCCGCCGCGGTCCTGCCGTCGCTGAACTTCACCGCGACCTGCTGCGCCCCCGACACGACGTGCGCGTTCGTGAGGATGACGCCGTCCGAGCGGAGGATCACCCCGGAGCCCGTCGCCGTGCCCGAGGCCGTCTGCGCCTGGATCGACACCACGCTCGGCTGGACGGCCGCCGCCACCTGCGCGGTCGTGCTGCCGGCCGTCACCCCGGAGACCGCCGTCGGGCTCGCGTAGACGGTCTTCTCGTGCGTCAGCGCCAGCGTCATCGCCGCGCCCGCGCCGCCCGCCCCGAGGGCCAGTGCCGTGGCGGCCCCCACCGCCGCGACCTTCCGCCGGGCCGTGCCGAACAGGCTCGGCCGGGCGGCCGGCCGCTCCGGCGCCGGAACGTTCTGCCCAGACCATTCACCGCGCGCGCCGCCATAGCCGCCGTTCGCGGCCCCGTACTCGTCTCGCGCGCCGCCGTAGCCGCCGTGCGCGCCGCCGTACTCGTCTCGCCTGGCCCCGTACTCGTCGTGCGCGGCCCCGTGCGGGGTGAAGTCGGGTCTCTGCGGCTCCCATGGCGGCTGCTGCTGCCGGTCGGTGTTCATTCGGATCCCCCTGTCGTTCCCTCGACAACGAGACTGCGCTCCCCGGCTGCAGGCCGCCTGGATCCAACCTGAAAGTGTGCTGAAAGCCGACAAGGCATGAAAAACCGCGACCGGGGGGACGTGCGGCGATTCGTCCCCTCAGCCGCGGTGCCGGGGCCCCGGCGCGAGGCCGGCCCGGTGATGACGTTGGCCAGGGCGCGGACTCCCGTTCCCCGTCGAGCCCGGGGCGCGCCCTGTACGGCCACCCAAGCGCACAGACCTGAAAGTTCCCTGAACGTGACCCACGTCTCCCCTAAGGAACCACCCCCCACCGGGCCGCCGCCTTGTTGACCTGCGGCGTGTTGTTGTTATGAGCGCGTCGAAAACAACAACACGCCGCCGGTCAACGGAGCTGGGGTAGGTGGGTGGGGGCGGGCGAGTCGTCGTCCAGGGGGAGGTCGACTC